>DAKQ01000063.1:0-1545 GCA_002496635.1 Euryarchaeota archaeon UBA82
CTCTGTAACAGCCGTAGTGCTGCTTTTTGTAGGCGTAGCGTGGACCTACCTTGTGGTCTCGTATGAATCTCCTCTCGGCACCAATAACAGAGTACTTGTCTCAGATTCGACTGATAGCCTATCCAATGGCTCTACGGATGAGCTTGTAACTCTCGCATTTGCCGAGGGGGGCGAAGACCTCGCTTGGACCTCGGTTCAAATTGAAATTACTGCGAATGAGAAACAATACACCTGCTCATTTGGAAGCCAATCTGCTGAAGATTCGAGCGCTGGTAAAGTTACCTCCACGCTAGGTGCTGATGGAACAACATTCACCACGATTGTTGACGCAACAGCAGACTCCTTCACGTACTTCGATTTACCAAACCAACAAGAATCAAATGATTCGGGGTATTCAATGAGATTCTCAAAGACCGATATCTTTCTTTCAGAAGGTATTCAATGGGCATTCGTTGAAGACAAAAACATCGGAGAAATAACCTCTGCGAATTCTTCTGCTTGGTCAAATGAAACCGAAGATCGTCTTGAATGGTACGCCTATGACATGGCTGTTCACAGAGTCGATCCGAATAAAGGGACATATTTGCTCCTTGAGGACGGAATTATCTACAAATTACAGTTCTTATCATACTACAATGAAGATGATGAAAGTCGGTTTCCAACCATGCTCGTCTCTGCACTAAATAAAACAGAATACCCTGCACTGAATGACCCCAATCTCGTCATCCCATCTCCTTGTTTAATCGAGTCCAATGACAACACATTATCTCATTGGAATTCCACAGAAACAGTTACTTTGATCGAGAACGGAATTGACATTTGCTCAGGAGAATGTACAATAGAAGTCAACATATTCTTTGAAACAGCCAAAGTGAAAATCGCAAATATCGAAACAATAACTTGAGGGAATTTCATGTTCCGTCATGTATTTCCCTTTATTTTGATGGTACTTACACTACTTATAGCGCGACAAATTTACCCATATACATCGTTTATGCAACCGTCTGTCCCTGATGGATTTACCATCGATGTAGTTGCAACGAATCTAGGGGGTCCAACCTGTCTTGAATGGTATGATAAAGACACATTACTTGTTTGTGACCGTGATGATGGAAGAATTTTGGTGCTGAATGAGGAAATGAATCGAAGTACGTTGATCTCAGGATTGAATAAACCGCATGATATCGCCATAACAACAGAATATATCTTTGTCAGCGAAGCTGGAGATTTACTGCGTTTTGACCACATTGGGCTTGAAAGTATTGAAAATAAAACAACTCTGATATCTGGCATTCCAACAGGAAATCACCAAACAAATGCAGTGAATGTTCTACCAAACGGGACATTGGTTTGGCATAGCGGGTCGACTTGCAACGTCTGTGACGAAGACGATCCACGAAACGCTGCGTTGTTGTGGGTAAACGGTACTACTGGCGACCACGGAGTACTTGCAAGCGGCGTGCGTAATTCCTTTGACGGCGTCTGGATTCCCACAATTGGATATGTTTTCACGGACAACGGAAGAGACTGGGATGGAGATCACCC
>DAKQ01000063.1:1914-3670 GCA_002496635.1 Euryarchaeota archaeon UBA82
GATTCTCCAGATAATCCAATTCCAGAAGGAAGCATTCCTCCTGTAGCACGATGGACGCCACATACCTCGATGAATGGTTTGGCATTGAGGCCAGACACATCCTCTCTCCCTGGTGGTGATACGACAGTTTATGCGACTGTGTATGGTTCTTGGAATACAATTCTACCACAAGGGCATGAGATTGTTCAGATAGATCTCGATGAATCAAATGGAGAAGTCATAGGTTCAACAAGTATTTTCGCAACCGATGTAGGTACACCTTTGCCGATAACATTTCATCCAAACGGCGATTTGTACTTCGCAGTATTCGGTTCAAACGGAAAGCTATACAAAATAACCTCAGATTGATATGCAATACGCATTAGAAAATATGCACTCTAATTTATAGAACTTAACCAATCCCTCAATCGGCGGATCCCCTCTTCGAGATCGTCAAGTGAAGCAGCATAGGACATTCGAATTAAGTTGTCACCACCAAGCATCAAAGAACCCGGTATAACCTGTACTTTCGCTTCTTCTAACGCTCTGGTTGCGAATTCAATATCGTCCATTCCTGTACCAGTTATATCTGCGAGTATGTAGAATGCGCCTTCTGGCATCGGTGCAGTAACGCCTGGTAGCGAATCGATACCTTCATGGAACATGAGGCGTCTCTTTGCAAATGAATCTGCCATCTCTCTCGTCTCCTCTTCGAGCGTAAGCGCTACTTCTGCAGCGGGCATAAGGAAGGTAGCCACGTGAGTTGCTGATGATGCCTGGCATGTCTTAACCGCCTCCATAGCCTCAGGCGGCCCTGTAACCCAACCGAGTCGCCAACCGGTCATTGCCCATCCTTTTGACCATCCTCCGATAGTAAGAGTGCGTTCTGCTCCTCCCTCAAATGAATTTGGAGACGTGTAGCAATGGCTTCCCCATACAAGTGTTGAGTAAATCATATCATCCAATATCCATAGATCTGAATCAACGGCTAATTGCACGATCTGCTTAACTTCTTCAGGAGTATATACTGCACCAGTGGGATTGTTCGGAGAGTTGATGATGATGGCCTTCGTTTTCGATGTAACAGCATCTTTCAACGCCTCTATATCGGGATGATAATCAGGACGATTGACAGGAACGTGGATTGGTACGCCGCCAAGTAACTTAATCATTCCATCATAAGATGGCCACGCAGGTGCTAAGAGAAGCACTTCGTCTCCAGGTTCAATGACTGCCATCATCGAGTAAAGTAGAGCCTGCTTACACCCTGGTGCAATAACAACATCATTTCCGTCAACAAAGATCTCAAATTTCCCTAAATGATCGGAAACAGCTTCACAAAGCGCTTCACTTCCCTGAGACCTTGTATAGGCTGTTTCACCTCTCTTAAGAGAATCAATAGCAGCATCAACAACAGGAGCGGGAGTATCAAAATCTGGTTGGCCAACCGTAAATCGAATGACATCAGGAGAAGGCGGCGCTAAGAAGGGAGCAAATCCTCTTCCAATCTGAGAAAACGCAGAATTTAGAGTTGGCAAATTGATTCCTCGCGACGTGAATAGGGTTATTCAACACCCTAACGAACCAGCCATCAAATATCAAGACTGCGCGTAATCTAGGGTTGAGGGACTCTTTTCTGAGAAGAGCACGGACTGGGATTTGAACCCAGGTAAGAGGATTTGCAATCCCCGACGTAACCGCTCCGACATCCGTGCAGCAACCGTTCCAGCAAGAAGTTGTATTTCAACGCGTCTCACTAAACATGCTTATGACAAAT
>DAKQ01000042.1:0-1440 GCA_002496635.1 Euryarchaeota archaeon UBA82
AACAAAACCAGAAAAAACATACCAGTTCGTTCATTCAATGGAATTTCTGTATTATTTGAAAGATCCTAAGGGCATGTTGCAGTCGATACACGATGATTGGTTGGACGAAGGTGGGTGGGCCGTAATCGGAATCGATCATTATGCAGAACATGAAGAGAGTCTTGGATGGCCTGAAGCTCTCGATGTTCATATGTCAACATTTTCAGAAACTGAATGGATTCAAATGTGGAACGATGTCGGATTTCAAGAGATTCATGCTTGGCGAGCAAATGCTCATGATGGGAAGCCTGGAACATTAGCGATTATCGGGAAAAGGGCTTAGACATCGATTCCTAAATCCACACCATCAGGTCCGCACATTCGAAGTTCTCCTTTGTAAAATGGACACTTTTTACAGGTATCGATTGAATCCATTGGAAGCCTTTTCGGCTCGCTAACTCCATCTGCATTTGCTGTTAACTTCGCAATCCATTCGAGAAGTGTTGAGAGTTCGTTTTGAGCTTCTTCATACATTTCAATCGGCATTTGAACCAATCTTCCAGATGTACTGATGAGAAGAGCAGGGGGTTTGACCCTTCGACGTTCATCAACAGGTTTGAATGATTCTTGCTTGTGAAATACCATCGAATAAAGCGTGAGTTGAAGACGGTGGTTTCGTAACATCTCAACCTCTTCAGCGTTTTGGGGAGTGGATGAATTCCAATCTTCAATTTCTTGTTGTAAAGCATGTTCAGACAGGACATCTGCTCTCGAACCAGAGGTCTTCAAGTCAACAACCTGAAGCCACTTATCGGAGCCTTCACAGCCTGCTAAGACAATATCTGCTTGTCCTTCAAATGTAATGGCGACATTCTCAATTTGAGTTATGATCATTTGGGAGAGACCAGAAGTTGGATTGGAATAAACATCGCTTAGTTCAACATCCCTCGTAAAATAAAACGAGGCTTCGGTTTGTAAGCCTTCCACGGATTCTCCGTTTACTTCCTTTCCTTCTGTTAATTTCCCTAATAGACCGTTTGACAATAAGTGAGCAAGTTCGATAATTCTCTCTCGAGTCTGTTGCTGTTCATCATAGGACAATTTGTGCCATTCTGGCTCCGATGTAATCGCATCGTCGATTTCTTTCGTTTCAAGTAAGCGATTCTCTTGGCCGTTTAGCCACTCAGAAGAAAGCGGGAATTCTTTTGATTTCATGGTCGCCGGATTTGCAAGGCCAATCTCAACGAGCCGGTGGAACATTGAACCAAATGAAGTTGCTGAAGGCCAACCAACATATGCCTCGCCATCATAATCCTCACCACCGGTTCGATCCTTAAGTTCCTCTTCTAAGGAGTTCATTCTTGCATTATATTCGACGTTGAAAGGCTCCGTTTGCCAGCCTCGTACGTGATTTAACCAGAATCTTCTGCGACAAGAATTCGCCGCATCCAAGCCATGTGC
>DAKQ01000042.1:1820-5609 GCA_002496635.1 Euryarchaeota archaeon UBA82
TCTAAACGAGATTCCATTTCGAGCCATTCATTGAGAACTGATACCGGTGTTTGTTGAGTAAAGCAATTTGGATGATGATAAATTCTAGTTCCTTGCACTGAATCGGATGGGAATCCTGATGATGTAAAGATGCTCAATGGGTCAAGAATTAATTGAATCTTCTCATAATCACTTAACCGCTCTTCTTGAGCATCCTCCTCCAAACTCCATGGTTGTTCAACATTTGAGTTTACACCCATGTAACGCAACCCATCCAAGAGTAAATCACCCATGTTATTTCCCGAGATATTACCCGTTGCCAAAATGAATCCATCCGATGACATTGCACTTGTCTTTGATGGAGAACCTGCGAAGATGAGCCGATCACGAACTCTTGTGAGTGCGACATAGAATTGCCGTCTCAACTCAGCTAAATTCTGAGCCTTATTCATTTGATTTGCAAGCATCCAAAGGCCATCGAGTGGCTTATCTTTTGACTTCCAAGGTTGTATTCTACCTGCAATGACATCCGGCGTGATTAAGACATTCTTTTGAGCATCATTACTTGAACTGCGCCGGCCTGCTTCGAACAGTCCTGTGACGACAACAACTGGAGCCTGCAATCCCTTCGCTCCATGAATTGTCATAATCTGAATCGCACCACTCGTCGGAGAAGATGTTGCCTGAGGGCCTTTGTTTTCGAGAGAAGCTAATGCATTCATCCTAGCGAGCATTGCGCTGGGCTCATGTCCGCATTCTGTGCCTATCTTGTACAGCAATGCACACCAAGTCTCAGCAACTTGGCGCTCTGACTCATCGGGATACGTCGTCAAAAGATCGCTATAGTCCAATACAACATCAAATATTTCGTGGAGAGCGCCCTTTCCAATAAGTTGCGAGAGAATTGAGAGAAGATTTCCAATCAATGTATCACCGAAATACGTGGATATATGATCCCAATAATTCTCTACGCCTTTCTCTTCGAAGATTTCTTCAATCTGAACTGAGGTTGCCCCTACTATTGGAGAACGAACGAGTGCATGTGCAGCCAAACGTGAAGATGGTTTGGCTAGAAGTGAGAGTACTGAAAGCAAAGGTTTGACGACTGGTTGTTGTAGCAATTGCCCTTGTTTATCTGCCAATACTGGTAACCCTCGACTTTGTAATCTCTTAATCAGATCAGGGATGTGTTTCCTTGAATGAACAAGAATCATGACATCTTCTGGAGAGATTAGATCTTCTGGCTCAATATCAACATATTCTTGTTCTTCAGAGGACCATAATCTAGTTGCATGGCCCCTAACAAGAGAATCTAATCTCGCAGCTATGAGTTCGTGTTCTAAGTGCCGTGGGTTCGCAGATTCTGAATCAAAGAGGTGATATCCTATTTCCAAATCCAATGGAAGAGCATCTATTTCTGTTTGAGTTGGCAATAGCCATTCCATCACACCATCTCTCTCAGTTTCTCTTCCCGCATGAAGGGGTTGGGGGGTGGCATGGAACTCTCCTGGGAATTGATGATGGCGATTAGAGAATGTGTCGTCAAAAATATGGTTCAGGGTGTTAAGTAAACGTGGCGCCGTACGGAAGTTTGTTGTTAATTCTATGTGTCCTTCTTGACGTTGAAGAATGACTAGGTCATCTATTGCTGTACCGAAGTCATTGATTCCAAAGGACACATAATCCCATGTTGCAGAAGATTCTTCTGAAGAAATTTCGCTTGCTTGGATGAACGAACCTGTTTCACCCCCAGCACCAATTGGCCGAGGATCTCGACCATGTCCTTGCTGAATGATGTGTTCCATCCTTGGTTCATGTTCTTCCAAGCGGTTGGCAAGTCGTATTGAGGCAACCATTCGACGCATTACAGTCACTTCCGCCTGTCTAAATCGATATATGCTCTGCTTCATATCGCCAACAATACATACTGTAGGGTCCCAAGGACCAAGCGGATTCGGTGTTTCCTTTGATCCGTCCATTCTATGGCCCCACAACCGTGCTAGAAGACGCGCATGCTCTGGATTTGTATCTTGATATTCATCAATAATGAACGCTCCATATCTTGCGCGTATTTGTTGGAGAAGAGCATATCTTCTTCGGAGGTCATTTTGTTTTTCTTCATCGCCTTGCATCAAACTCAAGGCTCTTCGGATATGCACGTCAGCCCATGCTTCTTCCCCTAAGTCATCCAATGCTTGAACCGCTTGAGGAGGATACCAATGTCGAACAATTTCTGGGCAACGGACAAGAAGTAAGTCGCCCACCATTAACTGAACATCATCAAAATCATGAGCCTCTTCTTGGGCTTTGAGATGGCGGAGAAGATCTTGGCAACCAGCATGTACGGTATACAAATCCTCGAGAACTTCAACTTGAAGCTCCTTTGAAACACGTAGTTTTCCCTGTGGTGGTTCGCGACATGGAGAGGTCCCTATGTCCGCGACATCATAGGTTTCGTTTGCATCTCTGAAGGCGAAAGGACGTTGTGGGTTTAGCGCGTATGAAGCTCTAGAGAGCATCATCAGCAAACGGCCATCTTCAGGATTGTGTAGGCGATTGCGTAACTTGGCTGCGGCCGCGCTAGCTTCTCCCACAACCCTATCTTTCTCGTCTTTCGCCTCTTTTTTTGTAAACGAAGACCACTTGATGAGGCCTGAATCCCATCCACTTACTCTCTGGCTTGAAAACCCACCAGAATTCAAAATAGCAGGTGTCGTTTGCTCTAATTGACTATGAGAGCAAGCAGAAACAACGACCTGATGAATCCATTGAAGCCGCGAGAGTGGTGATGTGGGGAGTGGCTCTCGAGCCAAATTGGCAAGTTGATAAAACCGAGTATTTCGATTTTTATGAATGAATCGATTATGGCGCCCATCTTTTGTGAAAACATCAACCCACTGATTCAGATATTCATGCGCCTCTTCAACTACTCCATCAATAAGGTGGCCGCAGCGTTCAAGAATCATGGCTTCAATTAGTCGATAGTCAGGGGGGGAGGACCCATCCCAAGGGATTCCGTTACGGATCGATCTTGCCCGTAATCTACGTTTTGATTCCTCTACGAACAATGAAGATTCTAGCAAGCCTGTAAGCACAGTTTGGGCAGAAGATTGACCCCCCAACCGAATCGCAAGGCGGTTTCGAGCTTCAATAAATTCTTCACATGAACGGGTTAAACCGGCTTCAAATCCATCTCTTGCATTACGAATTCTCCAAGCCGCATTAAGGGCTTGTGTCCTCAATAATGGAGCCTGTTCATCAGGCAATTGATCCCTACTCAAGTGCAATGCTACAAGGTCAATATGTGGTGCAAGTACTTCTCCTAAGAATGAATCAATTGTTGAAATCGGAGCTGCTTCAAGTAACGACATCAGCATTGAAACATCACCCTGATGTCGAAGGCGGGGGTCATGAATTCCTAACCGATCAGTCTTTTTTACGGGCTCTGCACGAAGAGATTGAATCCTGCTACGTATTCTCGAACGCAATTCTGCAGCAGCTTTCCTCGTGAATGTGATGGCCACAATTTCTTGTGGTAGGAGCCCTTTCCACTCATTCAATGGGGTTCTGTCTTTCTTTGCAGCCTTTACTCTTCCAGCGCCATATGGTTCGTTTCGCAATGGCGCAGGTAATACGCAAGTGGCCCTTTGTTCAGAAGAGAGGAGGTGCTGAACATAGCGCTCTGCCATGACGGTTGTTTTGCCTGTTCCCGCTCCTGCATCCAATGCAATATGCTGATCGAGATTTAAACCCAACCGTTGGCTTCGATTGAAAGGAATCATTTCACATCAACTCCTATTGAGGCTGAGG
>DAKQ01000036.1 GCA_002496635.1 Euryarchaeota archaeon UBA82
TTTATCCCTTGAGATTCGACTTCAGAAGCTTCCTCAAGTTCCCAAACATCTTCGATTTCAGGGCCTTCCAAAAGAGCGATTGCATGCCATTCAATTCGAGGTCGTAGTTGACGTGGATGAACTGTTGTTGGAAGAACTCCATGCAGAACGATTGTACCGCCATCAGGGTCTTCCCAAACGACGTCCTCCCATTCCAACTCTACGGACAAGAGTTCACGTCCTTCACTGGTTGTTAACCCAGTCTTTGAGTGAGGCGATGTCCCAACCTTGGTCAAAGTATCCTTGAATCTCTTCTTGAGACCATTGAGGGAATTCACGCATTGCTTCAGCCATCTGCGGAGTTACGTCAGCAGGCGGGCTTTGAGGACCCGAGTATTGTCCTGGGAGTTCAGCATATGCCTTACCATCATCTTCGTCTTCGTACATGTAGGCACCAACGCCATCTTCGCTGTTACGACGCACGAGAACCAAGCCAACCACTCCCATAACAAGAATCAAACCAATCAGAATAATAATGATGAGCATTAACCCACCAGAATCATCACTTTCACTAGCAATCTTTACGTTGAAACTATCACCACTTGAAGATCCATTGTAGAGTAGGTCTCCAGTTACGTCATCGTAGATGAGATAGTACATTCCAGTAGTTGGGTTTGCGAAGGCCTCGAGAGTAACTTCAACATCAAGTTCACCATCGATGAGGATTGCTTCAGAAGTGATTGTCGATTCAGTAATAGGGATTCCTCCATCAACAACGGATTGAACACGGAGTGTTACTTGCCCTGCTTTCGAACCAGTGTTCACGACTTCAATCGTCAGTGTCATGGATTCGTCTACTTCTGGTGAACGTGGAGTTAGATCAACTTCCTTTACAGCGAAACTTGCCTCTTCATAGATGAATGAGTAAAGGGAATTGTATCGTGCTTCGGAGGAGTAGATTGGTGCAACGGAGCCATCAGAAGTTGGCCCTCCACCAAGTACAGCAGAACCTGCTGAATCTGCTCCTTCAATCCAGAAGACAACTTCGATATTTCCAATCTGTTCTTGAGTTGGTAATTCATTGTCATCAACAGCTGGCCAAAGGTCAACACAGTCTGCACTAGCAGCATAACCACCTGCAACAGGCGAGAGTGACAATTGTGCTGTTAGAGGATCGTTACCATGAATTGTACCAAAGTATGGCCATGTGATGTCGTTTGTTGGGTCGACATAGAACTTCCATGCAACTTCAACATCGCCTTCAAACAAGGCTTCCTTCTCAGAGATTTGCAGTTCGATATCAACACATCTAAAGTTCGAAGTTGAGATTGTTTCATCGAGAACTGAATTGGCTTCGTCTCGAACAGTCCAAGTGTTTGATGTTACGACAGGAGCGTTTGCATCGACTTTGAGAACGAACTCTGCACATCCATACGAGGTTGAGAAGTCACATATCGTATCCGTGGTATCAACTGCTCCAGCTGGAAGATTGACCAGCCTAAACATGTAGGTGTATTCATTTGTTGAAGTTGGAGCGGTAATGTTGATGTCAAACGCCCCTCCGCTAAATGCGTGGTATGTCGGCTGACCATCTTGCTTCGAACCATCTGCTCCACCAGCACCATAAGCGAAGTATTGAACACCATTTGCCGTACTTGGTTGGGCAGCCATACGAGTGATTTCAAGTGTCAATTCCATTTCAGGGAGAATGAAGACGCTGTCCGACCATCCATCAATGTAGGTATATTGTCCTGCGAACGAAACAGTGTCTCCAGGGAATACATATCCTTGACGAACATCCTTTGTTATTGAACCACTGATATCGGTAAAGTATGGTGTAATCATCAGATTGTTCGCTTCATCTGTTCGAATATCGAGTCGAATTCCGTCGGAATAATACCACTGAGTGATCTGAGTTGTTGAACCTACAATCTTTCTCTTGTATGCGCCATCAAGATCTTCAATGTGGATCTCTGGAGAAGCAAGAGCGGATAATCCAACAATACCCCAGTTAATCTTGATTGGAAGATCGAGGTAGAATTCATCGGTAAATGGATTGATTAAGGCCTCACCATCCATTCTCAAGAGTTGTGGACCATCTGAATCAGCACCTTCCTCTACGATTGTAATGTGAGGGCTATCAGTCCAAGCGGTTTCGTTTCGAGGGAAGTAATAGAGGGTCAAATCATCTCTGTCATTTGTCAAATCGACACGGATGTAACTGATATCTCTCCAACCGTTCCTATCTTCAGCATTAACAATCAGGTGATACTCATTACCAGCATACATTGTCTGATTCCAATCCCCTTCATATGAGGGGTGGTTGGAATTGAGGAGCGGTCGGCCAACAGAATTCTCGATTGCAAAGGAAAATATCTCAGGAGACTTTGATGGCATGGAAGCATAGGTTACTTCATCGTTGAAGATACCCGCTTCTCCACCATCAATTGCGTTTCCTGCAAGGTCATATCCTTCGAGGAACATACTGACTCTTCCAACAGGATCTTGCTCTTGATTTGCGAGATCGTTGTAGTTTCCAGTGTAATTTGCAGTTGGATAAGCCCCGTCTCCAGTCAAGGCGACTGTAGTATATTCAGATAGGTCAGCAACACCATCACTGTTCGCATCGTGCTGGTATTCAACCCAGTAGTGCAAATCTATGGTTGCAGGTAGGTCTTGCAGGTCTGTCACTCCAACCTTGATGTATTGATTATTGGATGGGATAACCCACGTATCGTCAACGAGTGATCTCCAATTGGATTCATAATTAGGATCGACTTGTCCGTTTAGAACCTTAACAGAAACCAACTCAGGAGCGAATTGATCGATTGAAAGATTGAATGGAATTGCGCAATCTCCATCTGGCCTGTATTCAGAGGCAGGGCAAACCGTGTCGCCGCCCTCATATCCTGTGATTCTGAAACGGTAAACGTGGTCACCTGCTGTCGTAGGACCGAGGTCAACTGTCCAATCGAAATCTCCACTGATGGTTCCCGATTGATTTGCAATTTCAGACCATTCAAAGACTGGAGTTTCCCCAGTACTGTTGATGCTTCTCTCTTCGACGACTGTGAAGTAAGAAAGAGGGTCTGGCGAAACTGAAAGGGCTTCTAAACGAACACTTCCAGTCATTCTCAAATTCCGGTTGGAATTTCCAGCATCCAAATTTTGCGCAATACCCTCGTCGTTAAGAATCGAAAAGGCAGTAATGCCGACATCGTTCTCAACAGCATTTCCGCCCGGAGGAGCTAGAACAATTGCGGACGGTAGCCCATTGACCCCATTCGTTGCTTTTTGCCCAGCGTAAATCTTCACTTCCTCAGTGTCTTCCCAGACATTATTGACAGTGAATCTCCAAGTAATTTCCTTGCCTTCAGTGATATCTGTGACACTTGAGGATTGAAGCGTGATGTATCCGTTTGAGTTCTCGACTTCTCCAAATCCGTTGAGATCAGAATAGGAAAGTTCAACATCCCCAGTAACAGATTCAAACATTAAATTGGCTTCTTGAAATTGTGCTCCAGTAAGCGAAGAAACTGTATGGGTAGAAATGACTTCGTAGATTTCTCCATTCGGATAGAGACCGATTGGATTTCCAACAAGCGTGGCTGTTGTCGTGTATCCAGGTGATGTTATCACAGAGAGACTTGAGAGGGAAAGACCGCCTCCACTGGTTGAATGAACAACAATTGGTACTGTTGCACTTCCAGAAGTTGAGGAAGAGAGCGCAACACCTTGAGAAAGTTCAGAGGCAAAGTTGTTCCCACTTGAGAGGTAATGTGTCAAGTCGTAGACAACATCGAGCCCAATTAGGTCGATTGTTCCGCCACTGGATGCATTGAGGCTTTCAATATTGAATCTAAATTTCTTCCATCCATTTCCATTCGCATCGATATGTGCTGTTGGAGTAAGACTGCTTTGCATCAAAGTATTCAATGCATTTGAGAGGTTCATTTCCACAGGATACATCTCTGCAGATCCATCTGTTTGGTTCCCTATGCTTCCCAATACAACTTCTTCAAGACCGGACATAAGCGACCAATCGAATCCTTCGTTTGGATTGGTTGTGGAGATGATTTGATTGTTTTCAAAGGAAACTTCAGCAGCGAGAATGGTTGCCCCAACAGGGAGCATAAATTCTCCTCCATCAACAGATCCACTCAATCCCAAAGCGAGTGTTCGACTCTCTGAGCCGTAATGAATATCATTTGCATCCTTTGAACT
>DAKQ01000105.1 GCA_002496635.1 Euryarchaeota archaeon UBA82
AAGGATGAAAGATAATATTGAACTAGAAGTCGAACAAAATCAAGTAGAATTTAATGAAATTGACTCATCTAAAGCACCCGAAGAGATTCTAAATGAGCTCCGAAAGGATATTGATTAGCCCTCCTTATGTTTTTACGTAACACCATGGTGAGGAACTCATGGAGGGAGTGAACGAACTTCTCAATCGGATTGAAGACTCAGGGATGATTGTCCCCGTCCATGTTCGAGAAGCGATGTGTTCACTCCATCTTGAACAATTTACATCCTATGATTACGATTGTTTCTTTCATGATCGCCCTGTCGTTTTTATGGAGACAAAAAACGGCGGAGTTAAGACCATTTCGGCACCACATATGATCGTTACATTACTGTATCAACTTGAACTTACAGAAGGTCAAGAAGTTCTTATCCTGGGCTCAAAGGGAGGATATCTTGCAGCATTGATAGCAACAATTCTTGGTGAAGATGGGCGTGTTCTCTTACTCGATCCATCAGAGGAAATCATTCGGCATACTGCAAAAGCACTCTCAGGTTGGCCAACAATCGATGTCCGGACAATTGATGCTATTGAGGTGGCTCCAATAGAAACGCCAGGGGATTTGAATCGAATCGTCGTAACTGGCGGAATTTCTGAGATTCCAAAGTGGATGGAAGAACGAATTGTTGAAAATGGATTTGTCATTGCTCCGATTGGCGAACATAGAAATCAGGAATTGATGAAAATTGAACGCCAAGGAGATGATCTCTACCCCACGTCGTTGGGACCCGTTTCTTTTGGCCCAGTTGACATTATTGAAAGCGAACCAAAACCGCTTACTGCAGTGGAGATAGTTGACTTAATTGAAACATTGATTGAGACATGTCATGAAATGGAGATGTGCAGTCAAGAAGATTTGCACGCTCTAGCCGAACTTGCAGATCAATTACGTCTCATGGAACATTTAGAACTGGAAGGATTAGAGGAATTCATTATTGAGAATATGCAGCAATTTGTTCATTTGTGGCCAATGATCCAATTGATGTTAGCCCCTTCACTTGCTAGACCTGGCGATATCGATGAAACTGACGGCACCCCGGGACCAACTTTTGATGAATTTAAGCCTTGAGGGATGAGATATGGCTGCATCTGTTCAATCCACAATTGCTAAACTAAAACACAAAGATGTTCGTCAACGAAGAAGGGCAGTTCGCGTCTTATTTGATTCGGATATTCACGAAAGCGTAGAGGCGTTTTCTGGTTTTCTTAACGACAAAGACATCTGGTTTCGGAATAAAGCGATTGAAGCCTATCGAAGATGGGCTCCTACACATGCACCTCACCTTTTGGTGGAACTGGCTAGTGGAAAGAAGATTGATGGTCACAAATGTGTTTCTTCGGTCCTTCAAAATATCCAAGATATGAATCTAGCTGAAGAATTGGCACGCCTCTTACTTGTAAGCGAAGACTCAATCGTGAAAAGAAATTCTTCAATCTATCTCATCGATAATGATTTTTTGAAGAAGGATGAAGAGGAACTCTTCTTAAATTCAAAAGACCAAGTGATAAAGTCAGCAATGCTTGCTCTCACAGACGACACCCATGTTTTACTGGATGCTCTAACAGACTTACACCCTGATGTACGAAAACAGGCAGGAATTCGTATGCTTGAAATGAATCTTACTGAAAAGGAGTTAACTCTCTTGAACAGAGCGATTTTCAATGATGCTGCATTATGGAAACTAGCAGTTCCTAAGGCGATTAAAGAAGGTAGTGAGAGCATAATTTCTCTCGCTAAAAGTTGTACAAATTCGCAACGTAGATTCTTTGTAGAAAGCATGAGGGAACAGATAGAGGAAGCAGATGATGAGAGGATTAAGACACTCCTAGAAGGTGACTGTACCTCAGTCGTTTCTCGTTGGCTTGTCGGGCGCAATGATCCCAAGAGTGATGTCTTGAGAGAATTGTTACTCTTTGATGAACGTGTAGATAGTATTGACAAGTCAAGGATGTTAGAACGTATATTGCATCGACAAAATGACGAAGTGATTCAAGAGTTAGCGCAAAGAATTCTCAGCCAATCTTCTGACGAAGTTGTTCTGAGTGCAGCGCGAAATCTATCAACCGTAACCGATGAACCCCCCTCATGACAGAGTCAGGTATCACCTTTTCAGTCGATGCGACACAACCTTCTCATCAGAGATTAAAGGTTGAAATCCAAATCAAGGCCCCATTCTTGAAGCCAAAACTGAAACTCTCTTTTCCTCGGTGGGTTCCAGGGTCATATTTTCTACGCGAACCTATACAACATGTTACGGCTTTATCGATAACTAATGATTCAGGGCATGCTCTACCGTTTTCTCGAAAAGATGTAGACTCTATTGTCATCTCAAATATTCAATCAATAAAGCACGTGACTGTGAAATACGAACTTTTAGCTGTCGATTTAAGCGTTCGTTCCAATCATTTTGATCACACTCATCTTCACATGATGCCTCCATTTACCTGGTTTTTACCTACTTCTGGAATTGAAACTGAACGGATGAATTTACAGCATTCAATACAATTCAAACTTCCAAAGAGTTGGACTGTTACCACACAACTCAATCCTGTTGGGATAAAGGAGAACAATGACATGAATGTTCATACTTATTCAGCAGAAAACCGAGATGATTTACTGGATGGGATTGCAGAATGTAACTCAAATTCTGTCATCGAAACTGTTGTCGATGGAAGAAGACATACAGTCGATATTTGGGATGCTGGTGGAAAAGACCCGCATCCTGTCATGGTGGAACGATTTGTCCATGACATGGCGAGTATTATCAGGGAACATCATGCATTATTTGGTATCATTAAAGATGACTATCACACAATCTTACATTTGACAGATGGGGCGAGAGGAGGGCTTGAACATACCAATTCTCAAACCTCGATGGTTCCTAGGGCTTCCTTACAACCAGGTAATGTTGAAGAATACAGAGATTTAGTCAGCCTCTTTAGCCACGAATATTTGCATCAATGGAACGTTAAGCGATTAAGGCCAAAGGATTTCCTTGATTATGATCTCCAAAGAGAGGTCAACTCCGACCTACTTTGGTGGTTTGAAGGCACAACATCATGGTTGGGGGACATTATTTGTTTGCAAAGCGGTGCATGGAGCAAAGAGGATTACTTTGCAGACCTGAAGAGAAAGTTGAAGCGGCATCATTCACGCAGTGGAATTAACTCTCAATCCCTTACAGAATCGAGCCATGAGGCATGGATACACCTCTATAGAAGCCATGCATACTCTAGAGAGACCCAGATATCCTATTACCTAGAAGGAGAGTTATCTGTCTTCGCACTTGATGCGGAACTCCGCAAGAGATCAAACGGAGAATCAGGAGTTAGAGATCTCATGGCAAAACTCTTCCATAAACACAATACTGATGTTGAAAATACAAGTGATCGAGGCATACAATACAAAGATATTCGTAAAGCCCTAACATCTCTCTCAGGAGGTCGAAGACTTGGATCCTTCCTTGACGATCTTACAACCAAGAAAGGCGTTTTAGATTTGGAGCGTGCATTCAGTCTCTTTGGTATACCATACGAAGCGAGCAAGATAAAAGAACGTAAAGAAGGGACTGAGATGATTTCATGGAATGATTTTGACCAAGGTTGGCTTGGAATAAACCTACGTAATCAAAACAATAAGTTGCTCATATCATCTCATCTTCAAGGATCTCCTGTGCGTGAACATCTTCAAGTTGGAGATGAAATCATTGCATTGAATGGTCAACGAATCACTTCTTCAGAACAGTTGAAAACTGCACTCAAAGGTAATACTGAAGGAGAGGTTGCTCTTCTCTTTTCTCGGCGTTCGGTCGTAAAAGAGGTCACTGTGAGTCCAATAATCGAACCTG
>DAKQ01000112.1:0-1780 GCA_002496635.1 Euryarchaeota archaeon UBA82
CCGAGTGTTGAGGGCATATCTCGATGTGCACGTTTCTTTGCAAGGGCAAGTCCGGTGATAAGATTTGATTCATCAAGGGTAGGACCACTTCGGGTAATAACCTTGACTCTGGTCGGATCAGCCACCATCTTTCCTTTCGAACCCATAGCAATGGTTTCGGCAGCACTTACGGCACATTGCGCTATGACTAATTGCATTTGTGTATGCAACTTTCCTGCTAATGACGTCTTTGTTGCCGCAAGAATTTGTTCTTTTGATGCTTCTACACTCAATTCCGGCATTGCATCTCTACAGAACTGCTCTGCGATTCGATATCCACGAGCGATGGTTGCAGGATGGACGCCTTGTACAACCAGATGCCATGCGTTTTGCAGCCATTCAGCAGCGAGAAGAACGGTTGTTGTCGTTCCATCTCGAACGGTTTGGTCTTGCGTTGCACTTGCTGAAATCAGCATGTGTGCAATTGGGTGCTCCACCTTCGCAGATTCGAGGACAGTGATACCATCATTGGTCACCATACTTCGACCTTCATCATCGACTAAGAGTTTGTCAAGACCCTTTGGGCCAAGTGTTGAGCGAACTGCTCCAGCTAGTGCAATAGCAGCCTGGATGTTCTTGCGAAGGGCATCTCGACCCGTAGTTCGGTCCGTCTCCTCAAGGATCGGGACTTCGCTCATAGACAATCCACCTGAGCCATGCACATAAGTCCAATGCTCAGTCTTCTTCGTCGACGACTTCGAAGTCAGCATCTACAACATCGTCAGTTTCAACGTTGATGTTTCCATCTCCTTCATCGTTTTCAGATTCAGCCATTTCAGCAGCAGCAGCCTCATACAGTTTGGATGAGATTGCATGCATCGATTCCTCAACTTCCTTGACCTTTGCTTGAATTGTCGCCTCATCCATTGCATCATAATCGATTGGCTTTCCTTCTCCATCTTGCACAAGTGCTTCAAGTTCAGAGAGTTTTTCACGGACTGGTTCGAGATCCGCAGTATCGAGTTTGTCTTCGTTTTCATCGAGTGTTCGACGAGTTTGGTAGACGATTTGATCTGCCATATTTCGCAGTTCAACCTTTGCCTTTCGTCGCTTGTCTTCTTCTGCAAAGTTTTCAGCTTCTGCAATCTTGCTCTGAATATCTTCTTCGCTTAGGGATGTTTGTGATTCAATCTTGATGGAGTGTTCCTTTCCAGTCCCCATGTCTTTTGCGCTCACGTTAACGATACCGTTTGCATCAATATCGAAGGTTACCTCAACTTGAGGAACTCCACGAGGCGCGGGAGGTATGTCTGTGAGATGGAACTGGCCAAGGGTAGTGTTATCCTTTGCAAATTCTCGTTCTCCTTGAAGGACGTGAATCTCTACAGCAGGCTGGTTGTCGCTTGCAGTTGAGAAAATTTCACTTCTTCGGGCAGGGATTGTTGTATTACGCTCGATCATTGTTGTTGTAACGCCACCAAGCGTCTCAATACCGAGAGTTAACGGTGTAACATCGAGAAGAAGGATGTCGGAGACTTCATCATCACCAGCAATGATTCCCGCTTGAAGTGCTGCGCCCATAGCAACTGCTTCATCAGGGTTGATTCCTTTGTATGGAGCCTTTCCAGTTTCCTTTTCAATCGCAGTTTGTACTGCTGGGACTCGGGTTGAACCACCGACGAGAATGACCTTGTCGACATCACCTTTCTTCATACCAGCATCTTTCATTGCTTGGCGAGTTGGTGCCATCGTGTCTTCGATGTGCTTTGCGATGAGATCTTCGAATCGTGCTCGAGAAAGC
>DAKQ01000112.1:2153-4132 GCA_002496635.1 Euryarchaeota archaeon UBA82
ATCTGAGAGGATTGAGTTCCAGAAAGTTCGATTTTTGCTTTTTCAGCGGCTTCCTTTAGACGACTCATTGCTTGGTTATCCTTGGAAAGATCGATTCCAGTTTCTCGCTTGAATTCACTAACAAGCCATTCGATGACACGGTCATCGAAATCATCTCCACCGAGTTTATTGTTCCCTGCTGTTGCTTTTACTTCGATTTGAGGTTGTCCATCAACATTGTAGATTTCAAGAACTGAAACGTCAAAGGTACCTCCTCCTAAATCGTAGACAAGGATTGTTTGGTCGTCGCCTTTGTCTGCACCATATGCAAGAGCGGCAGCAGTAGGCTCGTTGATGATACGAAGAACATCCATTCCTGCAATGCGACCAGCATCCTTGGTTGCCTTTCGTTGTGCGTCAGTGAAGTATGCAGGGCATGTGATGACCGCTTGCTTGACTTCGACACCAAGATATGCTTCAGCATCAGCCTTCAACTTTTGAAGAATAAACGCTGAGATTTCTTGAGGCGTGTAATCTGTATCGTCGATGTTTGTATTCCAATCTGTACCCATATGTCTCTTGACAGAGATCATGGTTCTGTCAGGGTTCGTTACAGCCTGTCGCTTAGCGGTGATACCGATAAGTCGTTCTCCATCTTTGCTAAATGCAACGACAGAGGGGGTTGTTCTTGCGCCTTCAGCGTTTGCAATAACGATTGGTTCACCGTTTTCGATGGTTGCTACACAGCTGTTTGTTGTTCCTAAATCTATTCCAATTACTTTGCTCATTTCTTCAACTCCTTTCACAGAATGGGGATTCCTCCATCATCGTCATCATCATCGTCATCTTTTGCAACATCGATGGTAATGTCGGATTGTTGGGGAATAGAATCATCGCCATCTTCACCTGGCGGGAGTGCAGCGAAGGCCTCCTCTGGAGGGATTAACCGCAGTGTGATATCGAGGATACCGTTATTGAGTGTGAAGTCAACAACATCTTCGCATGCATGTGGTAGTTCAATTCGAGCGAGAGGAGCGAGCTGTGTTGATCGATGTACTTCGACAAGGGTGCCTCCATCAATAAGGTTCAATTCGACCTGGTCTTGTTCAATTTCGCCTTTCTTAGCAAAGTCAACAGTGACGCTCATGTTCCAACCTTCCAAGTAAATGTCGTCAGCTGGAAGCGTGAGGTTCTCCCCCTCATCGCTTTCTGGAGTTTGAATCTCAACTGGGGCTGTATCGACTCGGACATCGACGCCCATGTTCTTGAACAGTTCACTAAAGTCCATTCCTGGTTGAAACATGTCTTTGAGACTGCTCAAATCGAAGTTAAAATTAACATCGCCCTTTGCAATACGTTCCTCATCGATTCCCATCGCTTCAAATTGAGATCGGAATTGTTTCAACAGACCTCTGAGTTGCTCACGACTCATGTTCATGCCCATATTGGACAAGAGTTTCTCAAGTTGGTCAAGCATTTTTTCTTCCCAATCGTCTCCAGTCATCGTTTCACCACTACTGAACCTTAGGTTACATAATGCCGAGTGCAAGGCCATATATGAACCTAACGAAATGGAACAGAGTATGCTTTTGTAAATCGAATAATCAGGTGAAACAGACATTTATATCCGCATAGAATCAAATTCTGTTTGGTGAATGCCGATGAATCTAAGCTCAAACGATAGACTAGTTCGTGTTTGTGGTGGCTTTGTTATGGTGGGTGTGGAATACGTATCCGAGTTCAATTGGGACGTTCTGTTACTTGCAGTGGGTTGTTGGAGTCTTCTAACATCTGCAGTTGGTTTTTGTCCATTTTACAAATTGTTTGGACATTCAACATGTCCGCTCTGACATATAAAGAAACATCAAATGCTTCTGGGTTATCGGCTATCTAAGGGGAATAGTATGGTTGATGATTTTCCGGACGTTGCTGAGTCGAATGCAGATTTCGTTGCTGCATTTCCAGGAAAAGATGTACCGGGATTGCCTGCCAAAAAGATG
>DAKQ01000079.1 GCA_002496635.1 Euryarchaeota archaeon UBA82
AGATGCATCAACGATAAGATGCCCACCATAAATTACGCCGATTGAGACCAAAGACAATCTCCCGCTTCTCCACAGTCCTGTTTCGATGCTTAATGAATCCGAGAGTAAAGCGGTTACAATTGGTTCTCCGACATACAAAGCAACGAAAATGATCATTACACCCGAGATGATTGAGGGCACAAGGGAACCTAATTCCCGACTGAAATCTCCAAATACGGAATATAGGAATGCTAAGACCATCACTAGTAATGCTACTTGATTGAAATCAAGTCCAAGGAATTTCGACACACCATTATCCATGTTATCTGAACCAGAACTGATGAGTAACCACCAGAACAGAAGTGAAACTGTAATTATTCCAGCTCCCCATTTTGCCCGACTAGAAAGCATATTGAAGATTGCTGGCTTGTCAAATATATTCATTCGAAGTGCAAGTCGCTCAGCCAACTCGATGTGAGCATCGCTGATGTTTGTATCACTCTCGACAACATCATGTCCACTCATAGAATGGTTGCTTTCTATCTCGGACATGCAAATCCCTTGAGCATGAGCCCTTATGAATCCATCCGTCGTCGGATGCCTAATGGCCAAAACCTCGCGACCCTTTTCTCTCCGCCGAGGAACAGAAAGTCCTGGAATAATGGGCATCCTGAATGCGACTCCTGACTCATTCCATGGCCCTTCAAGACAAACCTCCGTCGATGAGGCAATTTCCAATGGCATATTGATGATTGAACAGGGATGTGAGATATTGGATATCGGAGGAGAAAGTACACGTCCTGGTTCAAAACCTGTCACACTAAAGGAAGAAATTAAACGAGTAATTCCAATTATTGAAGGCCTATGCGAACGACTTGACAATCCACGTATATCCATTGATACAAGAAATGTAGAGGTTGCCAGAAGAGCTATTGAAGCAGGTGCATCGATGATTAATGATGTATCAGGATTAAGAGATCATTCCATGAAGAATCTTGTACTTGATACTGGCGTGTCTGTATGTATAATGCACATGCTTGGAGAACCAAAAACGATGCAATCAAATCCAGTTTATTCAAATGTTGTAAACGAGGTGTGCTCGGAACTCCAGAAGAAAGCCACAGAACTCATCGATGCAGGACATCCATCTGAATTGATTTGTCTTGACCCAGGGATGGGATTTGGGAAAACACTTCAGCACAATATTGACTTACTAAAAGCCCATGAACTTCTACGTGGAGAACATAACCTTGCCCTACTTTGGGGAGTTTCTAGAAAATCAATGATCGGACAAATCACTGGCCAAGAACGAACAGAAGACAGACTCTTCGGAACCTTAGGAGTTGCTGCATATGCACAACAAGAAAACATCGATTGGCTCCGTGTCCATGACGTGCAAGCACATACTGACTTACTTTCAGTGATACGTAAACTTCGTTAGTTTACGCCTCCTCCAATAAACCCTGCAGCGGCAAACCAAGCTCCGAGCATACTGCCTAAATTTGTCAGGGCAGTGACCAAAAGGACACGCCCTGCAGGATTACTCCAAAATCCACCAATGGATGTTCCTTTGAGAAATTGTTGCAGATCTTCTGCTGTTGGTTCAGCGATTTTGAGTTGAACATACCCCGCAAACCAACCTGCAGCGAGGGCTGGATTTAACGATGTAATGGGGCTGGCAAGGGCTGCAGTAAGTATTGCGAGAGGATGACCTCGAGCAATTATACAACCAATTGCTGCAAAAACGGCATTGAATAATGTCCAAATCGTCAACATCTTGACGATATCGATTGAGTCGTTATTCCATAATGAAAAACCTACAAGACCCATCACAATAAGAGGAATTGCAAAGGGAAGAATTTTGCCTACAAGCCCTCTTTTTGGAACCGTTGAAAGTTCGTTCATCTCAGCATCATTAAGCGGAGTATATTCTTCCAAAGTGCGAGCAATCCCTTTCAGATGCCCAGCCCCGACGACGACCAACATCTTTCCTTCTGTTTTGGACTTCATAATTCGCTCAGCGATGTATCGATCTCGTTCATCGATGAGCACCTCTCCTGCACCAGGAGAGAACTGTTTCAATTCGTTCATCATCGAAGAAAGGAGATCTGAATCGGAAAGCATTTGTTCAATATCGACTTCCTCATCAAGTTCTTCTTCATCTCCAAAGAGAGAATAGAGAAGTCGAAAACGTTCTCTCCAGCGCATTTTCTTCCAAGCACGTTTCATTGTAATTTGAATATCCCTATCAACAAGTGCAACTTCAATGTCTGCTGCTTTGGCCGTTTCAACTGCCGCCAGAAGTTCTGCCCCTGGCTCTTGGCCTTCATTCAAGCCCATGCGTCTTTGTTCCGCACTGAGCATTGCTTGCATGAGTACCATTGGTGCTTTGCCTTCTTTGATGACTCTAAGCAAGCCTTCCTTGTCGAGTCGACGTCCTTCAACCAATGCATCATGTCGTGATTTACACAGTTCAACTCCAACAAGATCTGGTTGATATTCAGCAATTTGTGTCTTTACTGCCTCTACAGATGCGGATGCAACGTGGGCTGTTCCAAGCAATCTCAGCGTTGGACTCACATCGATGAACGGA
>DAKQ01000103.1:0-1240 GCA_002496635.1 Euryarchaeota archaeon UBA82
TTACGTTGATAACGGTCAAGATAAGGTGTTGCGAATCGATCCATATATGGACGAAGACGGAGATGGAATTGGCGATGAAGTCGACAACTGTCCATCCATTGCAAATCCACTCCAAGCGAATTTCGATAACGATACACTTGGAGATATTTGTGACGATGATGACGATAATGACTCAATTCTAGATGTTGACGATCAATGTACTCAAGGCTATCTCGATTGGACCTCTACTGCCCTAACTGATCACGATGGGGACGGGTGTTCGGATGTAAACGAAGATACGGATGATGACAATGATGGTGTTATTGACTCCTCGGATTTGTGTTCAAAAGGGGCGCTATCGTGGCAATCCTCCTCATCAACAGACTATGATTCCGACGGATGTCAAGACGAGACTGAGGATCTCGACGATGATAACGATCGTATTTGCGATGGTACTGATTCGGACAATATCTGGGCTTGTACGCCATCCTCAGCAAGCATCGACCTCTGCCCAACAAGTCCCCTTTCTTTCTTCTCAAACACTGAAAACGATGCAGACAGAGATGGATGTGAAGATTCAGGAGAAGACCTCGATGACGATAATGATGGATTTACAGATGATATCGACACATGTCCAAGAGATGCCGGAACAAGCTCACTTGGTTTGGAACTCGGTTGTGATGATTACGACTTAGATGGATACAGTGATTCAACTGATGTATTCCCTACCGAGCCGACACAATGGCTTGATTCAGACCAGGATGGTTACGGAGACAATGTCGACGGTTTCCAAGGTGATGGATGTACTGATGTCGTTGGCGATTCAACAGAGGATAGATTTGGTTGTCCTGATGCAGATTCAGATGGATGGTCTGATGCAAACGATGATTTCCCGAACGAACAGACACAACATTCCGATACTGATGGGGATGGATTTGGAGACGCAATCAACGGATTCCAAGCAGATGACTGTCCTGCTGATGCAGGAACATCCACAGAAGATCGATTCGGCTGTCTCGACACGGATTCTGATGGCTGGTCCGACCTGAACGACGCCTTCCCAGCAGATGCAACACAACACAGTGATGATGATGGCGATGGATATGGGGATAATCCACAAGGAACAACTCCAGACAGTTGTCTAGGAATTTATGGGCTTTCATCCGAAGAGCGCTACGGTTGCCCAGATGCAGATGGCGATGGCTGGGAAAACCGATTAGACGCCTTTGATGACAATCCTCTCCTTTGGTCCGATTCAGAT
>DAKQ01000103.1:1530-8679 GCA_002496635.1 Euryarchaeota archaeon UBA82
CCTCTCCTTTGGTCCGATTCAGATAGCGATGGATATGCAGATCAAACTGGAACAAACCAATCTGATGATTGTCCAGATGTCTTTGGTTCATCATCGAATGATGTACGCGGCTGCCTCGACTCGGATGGTGATGGTTGGTCTGATGAATCTGATCAATATCCAAACGATGCTTCGAAGTATCTTGCCTCAGAAGATTCTAGCGACAATACGACTCTTCTGTTAAGTGCAGTCTTCGGAATCATTGTGTTATCTTTGCTTGCCGTCGTTCTGGTACGAAGAAAGAGCTCCTCTGAGATAGAAATGAACCAAACTCCCCCTCCTTTACCACCTGGTGGATTGCCTGTAGGATGGACCATGGAACAATGGGCTTGGTACGGCGAAGATTATCTGAAGAATCAATAGATTCTATCATGAGCAAAGGGTACCCTTTGCACGTCCTCCAGTGCAAAAGAGATCCAGATAGGCCCTCTAACACATCCAATCAAATTTGGTTATTCCTTGACGTACAGTGCATAGCCGCCATCAGTTGAATGCCAGTGACTTCCATCGTTTGCAAGATACCATTGAATCCCTTTTTCGTCTTTATCAAGCCACTTACCAGAAGGCAACTCCTGCCAATTCTTGACGAAGGCCTTGGCATCCTGAATTGGAGGGAGGGGCGTTTCGTCAACAGTTTCAGAAAGTTCCTTTTCGGGAACAAATAAATGCATTTCATCCTCTTCATCATCAGATGGCATTTTACGAATTACTCGAAATATAACAACAAGCGAAATGGCTAGTATACCAACAGCTAGGCCAACATCAATCAAAACATCTGAAATCGATTGATATCTCGCTACTGATGAAAATGCGTCAGAATTGTCACCTACCCCGTCACCATCGCTGTCCGACGTTTCTGAAGCATCGCCAGGAAATGCATCGGCATTGTCTCCTACGCCGTCTCCATCTCTATCCAGCGTTTCTGAAGCATCGTCAGGAAATACGTCAAAAGTGTCTCCAACACCATCATCATCGCTATCCAATGTTTCTAGGAAATCGTATGGGAATGCATCGGTATTGTCTCCGACACCGTCGTTGTCAGTGTCCAATGTTTCCGAATCATCATCGGGAAATGCATCAGCATTGTCTCCAACGCCATCATTGTCTGTGTCGGCAATTTCACTCGAATCATTTGGTGCCCAATCGGAATTATCGCCAACCCCATCGCCGTCACTGTCTACAGTTTCTGAAGCATCGGCAGGAAAAGCATCGGCATTGTCTCCCACTCCGTCTTCGTCATTATCTGCGGACTCAGTGGAATCGTTAGGTGCCCAATCCGAATTATCTCCGACTCCATCACCATCCGAGTCGTTTGTTTCAGAGGGATCTGAGGGAAAAGCATCCTCATCGTTGGCGACACCATCCCCGTCGTTGTCGATCAATGGGTCACAACCATCGACAATGCCATCTAGATCAACATCGATGCCATCATCAAATCCTTCACAACGGTCTGAATTATCTCCGACCCCATCATCATCTGTATCGAACCATTCAGTTTGATCATATGGGAAGAGGTCATCCCAATCGTAATATCCATCACTGTCAAGATCAGAAGGAGTATGTTTTGCGTAGACTAAATTCTCATTTTCGCCGTCTTGGTAAGCAATATGAATTGTTCCATCTTCACCGACTGCAATTGAACTAAATTCACCGTTGCTTGGTCCAATCGATTTCGTCCTCCATGATTCAGAGTAGTTGGCTGCCACTGCATACTTTATTGTGCCACTGGGGTTGTGATGGTATGAAATATGTACACTTCCAGAGGAGTTGACTGCAATCGAAGGTTTCTTTCCGCCCTGAGATGCATCAACGGTTTCGATGGTCCAATCATCCCCGCCATAGCATAAACTCAGACAATAAGCATATTTTAGCACGTTATTTGAATGATCGGTGTACACGAGGTGATGATGATTTTCTGGAGTTATCGCAATTGAACTGTGCTTTCCAACATTCCCGTTACTCTGCACAGTAGATTTGTATATGGAAGATGACCAACTTGTGGAATAATACGATGCAACCTTCATGTTTGTGTATTGTTGGTGGTAGTAACTGATGCGATATTTATTATCTGAGGAAAGCGCTATTGAGTTCCCTCCTCCTATGTTGCCATATTCAGAATCATCAACGGTTGATTTGACCCAACTGTTTCCCTCTAACTTTGCATACTTCAGATGATAATTTTGAAATTCATAGTATGACACATGTGGTTTCCCATTCGAATCCAATGCAAGTGATGTACTGTAACCAAATGATCCTGAATTATCTATTGTTGAAATCGTCCAAGAGATACCATCAAAATTAGCATATTTTAAATTAAAATTATCGTAATCAATGTATGATATGTGGATAGAATCACTTGAATCGATTTTAAGCGAAACTCCCTCGCCCGTGACATCGACCTCGTCGCCAATGGTATCGATTATCTGGGTAGACCAAACGCCACCAAGGTTTGTTGCATAACTCAGTGCATTGTTTTGAAAATCTAGATATGCGATGTGTATGGTTCCTGCGGAATCGATTCCAAGAGAGGAAGCCATTCCTGTATTTGCCGAATTATCTATATTTACTATATTGAATTGAAACAAATCACCAAGTTGCTCACTATTTCGTATTTGAATTTCGTCAGCGAGATCTTCTTGGAATAAAGAAACGGGAGTGATAAGGTACATCATAAGAACTAGGGTTGTTGAGAGTTGGATTCTTAAGGTATTGCTCATATTATACGCTTCTATTTACTGGAATTAAACCCATCGACTTAAACAGATTAAGGATACCTTTTGGTCTGACACCAAATACGGGCTTCCTATACTCTTCACTTGATATTGTATATTTTGTTGAAGGAAATGGAGAATTTGGCAAGGGTCACGAGAATGAGATTTCCCCACTAATTCAGTGGCTCCAATTGAATTGGAAGGACGAGTCATCATACCCTTTGCTCAGGTATTGACAAATCAAAGGGGTTGCAGAGGGTCGATGCAAACGCTACCCCCTGATTGGATATACACGACTTACTTCTTTGCATTACGCTGACGCAATGCTTCTACTGCAAGAACACTCACAGCAACTTGAAGATTGTAGGAGGGGACAAAACCATCCATTGGAAGCCGAACAACTTCATCACATGCATCGAGAACTTCTTGTGAAACGCCTTCTCGTTCTGCCCCAACAACGAGCAAAACATTTCCAGTCAAATCTGCATCCCAAGGCCCAACAGTTCCAACATCTTCAGCAGCTATGATTCTAAAACCTGCTTTTTTTGCAGTTGCTAAAATCGTTTCAGTATCACTGTAGACAACAGGAATAAACCGATCTGCTCTCATGCTGGAGCGACGAATTGTGCGGCGATCTTCGTGGGTCCTAGGAATGTTAAGTACAACAGCATCCGCTCCACTGACCTCAACTGTTCGAATTCCAAACCCCAAGTTTGTTGGATATTGGACGCCATCAAGAAGCCAGATCGACCCACTTCTTGCGAATATCTCATCGAGTTCTCCTTTTGGCTCTCTTCCGACAAGTGCCAGAGCGTCCGTTGTACCTATTGCAGACATTCTCCACAAGTCATTAGTCGAGCCTTCTTCAAGTAGGATTCCTTGTTTGATACACTCTTCCCTCAACAGTTCAGTATTCATCTCACGATCGACTAGAACAAGTTCGATATCATGTTCTCCTTTCAGAGTTTCAAGGATATTCTGAGACCCTTGAATTTGATGAGCCATAGAAATCCCACAGGGTCGTGGTGTTTGATGTTCTCCCTCAAAGTCAATGAAAAGTTCAATTTGAAGGTGCAACCATAATATGCCCAAATGCAACCAATAAGCCAATTGAGTTGGTAATCGCGTTGGAATCTGGAGGGCTATGATGAATAAAACGATTCCACTTGCAATTGGTCTTGTATTTGTTCTATGTCTTCCGTCGCTTCTTTACACAGGGACGTATATTGTCTCGGATACACCTGTACCAATGGAGGGTGCTGAACCATCTCCTTATCCAGATGAACCTTTGACCGAAGGGTATCTCTTCCTCATTTTTGATGGTGGTCGAAAGGATATGATGAGTGATCCTGAAATCATGCCCAATCTAAATAAAAAAGTCGAAGAGGGTGCATACCTGCATATTCTTGCTAACCCATTGACCATGACCGCCATGTGCGTAAAGGAAATGGCTACAGGAGTCCCTTCGCGTCCGAATGAAGCATTGCAGAACTTCCATCCACAGCATCCAGGGAGCCCTGATGGATTCAATCTTGCTTCATCTCACGATCAAGATGGCGATGGAGAACCAGATAATTACGTTGGTTTGATTGGAGATTATGTGTGGTCTGGTTTGTTCCCAGACAACAAAGAAAATGTCCCATACTCAAAGGCACGATACGGCCATGCCGATTACTATGAAGGAGATGAGGAAGGGTTTGATACACTTGTCAGTTGGTTGAACGGTGAGATTCCAGTAGGACAAGAACAGCCACGAAATCTCATCATTGCTCACTTAGCTGGCCTAGACAGTGTTGGTCATAGATATGGCTCTGTTAGTTCTGATTATGAGGAAAAAATGCGTTGGATAGACGATGAATTAGTGGATGTATTTGCAGCAGTACCAGATGATTGGACAGTTCTTGTAACCTCTGATCACGGATTAACTGATTCGGGACAGCATGGTTCAGATTCTAAACAACAACGAGAAGTTGCAGGATTTATGTGGGGGCCAAACATAAAACAAGGGGCTAATGTAGAGGGTCTCAATCAAGTTGATATTGCAACACTTCCATCCGTCTTGTTCTCTCTGCCAATGCCGCATGCAATTCATGGGAGAATTCCGCTCGACGCCTTCGATATAGACCAGCCAAAGCGAGATGCAATTGAGCAATGGAATTGGGATGCTACCGTTGCCCGTAATGATTGGTTGAAAGAAGAAGGGCATCCATATGTGGAAGGGCTTGATCGTTCCACAATCGAATGGGAGAAAATAAAAGTCGATGAAATTGGGATTCGCTCTTCTGACGTTTGGTTAAGCATAGGAACAATTGTTGTGTTAACTGGCCTCGTCTTCTATGGATTACGATCACGGGGTCAATCAGGGAAAGTTACGGCATCAGTCTCTCTCGGATTTATGTCGCTTTTTGCAGGTTCCATGATACTTTCATACAATCGGGATACGACTGCGTGGTTGTATTATCCAATGGGCTTATTTCTACCACTGTCGGTATTTTTGATTGCAATGCTTATGTTAAGTCGTGAACGTTGGCGAAATTACGAGTATGATTTGAGACATATTACAGCATTGGGGCTGCTTCTTGTGGCTATGATTATGTATCCTGAAACGAGGCTGTCAACCATTGGCCTCGCCATCTTCTTCTACATTCTTTCCGACCGCTATTACTTCAAACGTTCAGAGAAAAACATGCCGTTGCCAGTCTTTATTCCGTTTATATTGACATGTATTATTGCTCTATTCCTGAGTGATCACAGATTGATTGGCGGGTCTTTGACCCGAGGTCTGTTGATAGCCGTACAATTCGAATGGATTTCGATGGTTCTTGTATCGATGCTGATTATCTCCTGTTCCTCCTTCCTATATCTCTGGTATGTTGAATCAATACGATCCAAACCAACATTGGTGATTGTTACGTCATTGTTTGGATTGTTACCTTTTGCTATGTGGTTCAAAGACAATACAATTGATTGGGTCGTTCTTTCGATCTTTATTCTTTGTATCGGTGTAGCAATCTTTGAAGCGATAATGGGGCGTAAGCGGAACTCAATTGGACCTATACGGTTTGTTGGATTCGCTTGGGTTACAATTAGTTGGGGAGCATATGCCGGTGCGACAACATTGGTTCTCTATACCGGATTTTACCATCTCATGCAACATGAATTCGACTTCCTAAAATCAAAACAAGAAAGGCTCATTTTAGAATCTGCACGCTATGTGCTTCTTGCTCTGATACCCATCGGTGCTTGGTTCGTATGGTGGGCTACTATGGGGCAACTGGATGGCCTCTCTCACCCGAGGGATATTGACCCCGGAAATCTATTCTTGACAGGAGGCTACATTGGAGATCGTGCATCACCAAGCAACAGTTGGGTCGGTTTCATGGGCGGCGGGCCAATGGTTTTGATGACAATTTTATGGTTCCAAATGTTCAAAGAAATAAAGTGGCCGCTGACGTTTGCCCTGGTACTGTTTTCACTACGAGTTGCACTCCTTGGACTTCATCTATCAGTTACGCCAAATCTTCCCAGACTTGTCTTCAAAGTGTCTTGGGACCTGGTCTTATACTTTGGATTGGGTGTATTGGTACTTGCAATGCTTGGCCTTGACAAGTTCAACAAGCGAGAAGGCTCTGCAAGAGTCTGAGACCTTGGTGTCTTCATAGTCGAGTTTTGAAACCTAGGGCACGAACAACGCACCATGCAGTTTTTGCTTCGAAGATTGCAAATGCTCCGCCGAATATGCTTCCGCCTGCAACGATCCAGCCAAGATTTGTTGGAAGGACTCCTAGCAATGTGAAGACAGCTAGAACAAGACCAACTCCAACCGCACCTATGCCTAAGACTAAGCGAGCGGCTTGTCCACGGGCGTCGATATTACATTCGAGCATGGCTACGCATTAGCGGCCTCACTATATGAACAGGTGTTTTCAAAGAGAGTAGATGAATATCTTGAAAATGGAGTGTCAAATCCAATGATATGGGCAAAAAGCATAGTCCACTCTTTCTGCAACGTGTCGAACATTCAAGATCGATCATCAATGAATGCGACATCGATGAATTCTCCTCAATGTTAGGTGACAATGATTCATTAATCGTCATTGATGTTCGAGAAACACACGAGTATGAATCAGGCCATATGGAACATGCTCTTCACATCAGTAAGGGCGTGCTTGAACGAGATATCGAGAAGCATCCGATTGGCACATCAGATCGAATCGTGCTTTATTGTGGAGGGGGCTTTAGATCTGCAATTGCAGCTCAATCGTTGAAAGAAATGGGATATGAAAACGTCTATTCTCTCTGGGGTGGCTGGCGAGCAATCCTTGCCACAGAGATTAAAAAATCCAGTCTTTAAGTGCGACTATAGAGGGCTTTGTAGTCTCTAGGTGGAACTTCAATA
>DAKQ01000103.1:9032-9401 GCA_002496635.1 Euryarchaeota archaeon UBA82
ATATTCATCTTAGTGCCTATAGCGATTTACTCAGTGTACGCACTCTTCTATCCACTAAGCAAATACAGTTTGGATTAGACTAAATCTATGATATCTTAGGCTCCGTCTTTCATGGACAGACTCATAAAGGGGTGTAAAGTCGGCAACTTGCTTCCATTGAGTTGATACTATGGCAAAAGGACTACATCATTACGTGAGAGAAACCTGGAAGAAGCCTAAAGAGGCTCTCCCGCACATGTTTCGACAGACTCGTATGGCCCAATGGCGCCGCGAGCCGGTCAACTGCCGAATCGAGCGTCCGACACGTCTCGATGCTGCTCGTCGACTTGGTTACAAAGCCAAGCAAGGTGTAGTTCTCATCCGAACTCG
>DAKQ01000103.1:9772-28846 GCA_002496635.1 Euryarchaeota archaeon UBA82
GCTGGTATTTCCAAAATCACAATGGCAAAGAACACACAGCGAATCGCTGAGGAACGTGTTGGACGCCATTTCCCGAACCTCGAAGTTCTCAACTCATACTGGGTTGGAGAAGATGGAAAGCACAAGTTCTTCGAAGTCATTATGATCGATACACACCACCCAGCTATCATCAACGATAAGCAACTCGGCGTCTTCTGTCAAGCAAATGGTAACATGAGCCACCGTGGCCGTGCTTACCGTGGTAAGACATCCGCTGGAAAGCGTGGACGTGGTCTCTTCAACAAGGGTAAGGGTGCGGAAAAGTTGCGTCCTTCTCTGAAGGCAAACCTCAACCGCGGCAAGTGAAATCAAGCGTTTGTTTGATGTCCTTGTTCTTCTTCCCCCAACACAGGAGGGCGACAAATGGGCAAAGGGCAACGTAGTTTAACAGACGTAACAGGCTTGAAGGTTTACCTTCCAGATGGGCGCTTTCTCGGTGTTGTTCACGATACAGTTATCGAGCATTCAACGATGACTTGCACGCATTTATTCGTTAGAGACACGCCACCTGAACTTGTCGTAGATTCAATCCATGTTGCAGTGCCTTGGCGTTGGGTTCGTTCGATCAATGATATCGTTGTACTTCGATGGTTCCCAGAAACGCCAATCTCTCGCGCTTAGGAGAAATGCTCATGATGGAATTACACATTCTTGGAACGGCTTCTGCGCGGCCAACATCGACAAGAAATGTTAGTGGAAGTGTCTTATCTACAGAAGAAGGCCTGGTCGTTATCGATGCAGGTGAAGGCTTCCAGAACCGATATTCAGCACAGCGTAGTTTGATGAAGCGTAGTGGTCAAAACGCTTCCTTGCGGCCACATAAAATTGCAGCAATTGCATTGACCCACGGCCATCTCGACCACACTTGGGGTCTTCTACCCTTTCTTCAGACTCTTGCACTCGATGGTAGAAATCACCCTTTGATGATTTATGGACCAACTTCTCAATCGGTGTGGGATGCCTTACAGTCAAATGGGTTCAATGCTGAAGTTCCTGAAAACACACCTTCTGCAGATCTCATCAATCAATATCGGGCTTGGTTTCAACTCGGAGCCAAATCCAATGAACTAGGATATGAAGTCCGATGGATGTTAGGTGAGCCACATTCAAACAAGTGGGTTGAACTTAATCCAGATGGTTCCTCTCTTATGTGGCATGAACAAATGCCTCAACCAGAACCTTTCAAGAGTATACGTCTCGATGCGCTTGCAACAAAACACAGCGTCCCCTCTTGTGCGTGGCAAATCACAAAGGCTGCACGTCAAGGCATCTTCGATCGACAACGAGCCACTCTTGCAGGACTCAATGAAGAGGAACGTCGGTCACTTGCGAGTGGTAACGATGTCGAAAAAGAAAACGGAACCACGCTCAAAGCCTCTTCATTCCGAGGACCAGCACGTAGCGCTCATTCCATCGTAATTTCTGGAGATACAGCGGAACAATCGATTCATCCAATAGGAATACCAAGTGTTCTTGTTCATGAAGCAACATTTTTGGAAGATTCACATTCAAAGGCAGAAGAACATCTCCACAGTACTGCAAAGGGCGCTGCAAGGACAGCAAAGGCTTGCGGAGCGGAACATCTTATTCTGACCCATTTTTCAGCACGTATACGAGAAGCTTCAATCTCACTGAATGAAGCAGTCAATGAATATGCAGATTCAGGCGGGATTACGTATGCGAATGATGGTGATCGGATCCAAATTGATGTTGAAGGAAACGTCACGTTCTATCGTCGTAATGAAGATGGTTGGAAGCAACACAACCTAACGCATAATTGAAGTGTAATGTCATCAAGGCGCAGGTATGCAATCGAAGCGTGCGTGTGTTCTCATCGGGCTGCTCATGTGTTCAGTAATGATTCCTGGAATACAAGCCGCTGAAGGAAGAGACGCTCCACAGTGTCTTTCTGTTAGCGAAACAACGCTCTCGTCTCAAGTTGCAGTAGCCAACGATGCATGTATGCGTTTTGATATCGGAACGCTTCAACCTGGAGATGTATTTGAGTTCTCAATTACAGTCATAGACGATGCTTTGGATGTTCTTGTTTTTGATGAATCTGGATTGCAGCCATACTTGCTTGGTCAGTCGTATCGTTCTTCTTTCCAACAAATCCCCTCAACTGAATCAGCTATCGGGGAATACGAATTTCATTGGAAAGTCCCTTCTTCAATCAATGCCAAATCATGGACAGTCATCATCGATAACCTTGCCCATGATGGTGATCAATCCCAAGGCGACCAAGGGGGAGTTGATGGACGTATTTCCATGACAGTTTCGCAACTAACGGATACGCCATGGACACCTTATCACGATCTTGTTGGCATCATTCCTGATGGCCACCTCACTCTTCTCGAGGGAACTTCCTTGCAACTTGAAGAAGGTACGACAATTGCAGTAACAGCCTGGTCTCTCCAAGGGTTAGCAGATGTCTATCTTCAAACAGATTCGATGAATGCCAACTATCTTTCAGGCCAATCAAATGTAGCCTTGACAGGAGCTTCACTCCTCGCAGTCGATGGAATATCTTCATTCAGTTGGGTTGTTCCATCAGCCCTTGCGAATCAACCTCTCAAATTGGTTATCGATAACACAGATGATATCGATGGACAGGGAGACGGATCTACAAATCTTAGGGTCACGATTCGAGTCCAGTTAGTCCCTGTTATTCAAGCACAATTCGTAGCAGGAAACACCACGATTCCAATGAATACATTGGTTCAATTTGATGCCTCATCTACCCCCAATAATCTGAATCAAATAACGCAATATACTTGGGACTTTGATTCAACAGTTGATGCGAATAACGATGGTGATTTCATCAATGACGTTGATGCAATTGGTCTCACTTCAGAAGCACAATGGACTACTCCAGGCGAACGAATCGTTACGCTGACTGTTCTTGGGCAGAGTAGTTTCGATCGTCAAGAACAAACCATTACTGTGAATGATATTATCAATCCAGTGCCTAGAATTACTGGGACAACCGCATCTTCTTCTTCTGCTACACCTGTTTCTGGTGGATGGAGAATCGCTTACGCGAACACACTTGTTTTGACATGCAATTCGAGTTCAGACGACGATTCAGTCTCTGCTTGTTCGTGGTCTCTTGACGGTACCCCCTACAATCAACAGACAACCGTTTCGTTCAACTGGAGTGCCATTGGGGAACATGTTGTCGGCCTCACTGTCTTTGATGACAGTGGCAACAGCGCCTCAACCCAGGTTGATGTTCGAGTCGTAGATGGTTCGATTCCAATGATTAACGACACAAATTTTAATCCAAAAAAATCACTTGAAGAGGGTCAAATCCATACCTATTCAATCAACGCCAACGATGTCTATGATGCCTCCTCAAACCTTCGATATCACTGGGATACCAATCCATCAAAGGACACAGATCAAAACGGAAATCCGACAGACGACCCTGATTACATTGGTTCAAATGTCGACCTATTTTTCGATACAACAGGAACAAAAACAGTTGTTGTAACGGTCTTTGATGCCTCCAACAACACAGATACTCGAACATTCACAATCGTGGTGGAACCGTCAGTCGAATCCAGCACAAACTTTGGAATAATCGCAGTTGTTTTGTTTATTTTTGTTGTGACACTGTCAATATCCTTCATCGGATATCGTCGCTGGCAATCATCAATCGCCGTTGGTTTGCTAACAGGGCGTGGGCTTTCGGATTCGGAAGCCAGGGCGCACATGACCATGGTACGCCAATCTCAAAAATTACCGGTCTTTGCAAAAGCCATTCAACTTGCAGGACTTGATGTTGGAGAAGTTGTTACCCGTGATCAACAAGAACAAGCCCGAAAAGAAGCAGAACTTCAATCGATTTATGGAAGTGGGGGAGTGGAAGAAATACCACAAGCTCAATTTGCACCGAAGCGAGAAATCAGCCAAGCAAGTTCCCAAGCAGCTGCTGAAGCAGCAGCTCTTTTCTTTGACGATACTCCTGTTGCACCACGTGTTGAAAACGTTGCTCAGGATCCCGACGATGCGCTTTTACAGGAATTAGGCTCGAAGCATCAAAAGCCCCCTCAATCCCCTCAATCAGGAGGGATTCAACTACCAGAAAATATGACTCCAGCAGTCGAGGTTCCTCTCCCGGCTCCAGAAGTTGTCGAAGAGGCACAGCCATCGAATTTACTCAAAGGATCTTGTAGTAGTTGTGGTTTGAAATTCCAAGTACCTCTTCCTGCTGGAGTAAATGAAGCAATTGTCGTTTGCCCGTCATGCTCTGAAGAACAACTCTTCCAACGCTAAAATCGAGCAAAGGAATCGCTTGTTGTTTACGCAGGTTGGGGATGGGTTCAGATACCAGTTCCTCGTCTTATATTCATGGTCGAAGAAGCGATTCGTTTGATTCGCCCTGGTCTTAAGCAGCCAAAAAGAGGACGTCTCGCCCTTTTTCTCGTACTGGTCATGCTTATTCCTCTATTCCAACCAGTACAAGCAGACCTCACTGTGCGCCAAGATGATTTTGGTCTTTTAGAAACGCTTTCAGATGTTATGGCATTACAAGAATCGAGTGATGATTCAGTCGTTGCAGCAGGGGCATCAACCTCTGCATTAGCATTGGTTGAAGCTGCTAAGAGAGAAAGTCAAGCAGGCGATCCACTCGATGACGCAACACAGTATCTAAATAATGTCGAGTTAAGAGATACAAGCCCACTCCCGGAAGATCATCCTCGCCCATATGAGATTCTCTCGGATACGAATTCCCAACCTGATGGTTGGCCGAACAATCTTCTTCAAACCCTCTTTTCTCTTGATGCTGTTTCGTTAACAGATCCGCTTGCGGTGGGAATTAACACCTATGCTTTGTACGTGAATTATTCAAGTAGAAACTCAGGTCCACAGTACGAGGCTTGGGATTATGGAACCTTCACAGGTGAACTCTTCGTAGGAACAGACTTGGTTTTGTTTGAAAATTACATCGATATCGATGGAGATAACGTCGATGATGTCTCAATCTCGCTAACCGTACTCGGTTTGTTCCAACTCAACCAAGGGTTTGGATTCGAACCTCCTTTGGATCCTTTTAATCCATTTAGTGTAGTACCAGATACAATTTGGCTTCGGCCAACGTTCCAATGGAAGATTAACCAACTGAATGAAAACGATCCTTTGTGGGATGAGATGGCACACATGGAAATTTCTCTTCTGAAGGGTCTTGCTTTTGATTCAGCTATTCAAGATTCACAATCCTATGCTTTGGTTCTCGATACTCGTTTAACTCAACCTCCAAGCGATTTCAGATTAGAGGTCGGAATTCAAGAATTTAGGTTCAGCATCTCGGGTGCTGTCACGAACATTGTTCAACTCCTCACTGATTTCATCAGTGGCGGCGCCTTGCCATCAGATGCATTGACCCTTACATCTGTTTCAGCACCGTATGCTATCGGAATACGAAATCCTAATTCGGATTCATCGAATCTTCAAACTGAATGCGATACGGATTACTACGATGTCATCAATGACCATGACGCAGATAGTGAATTTCACAAATGTGGATTTGGGATAGGCATAGGCTTCATCGAATTCGATGAAGTCGATGTAAACGGTCAAGCAGACATTATCGATATGGGATATATCGATGTTGGATTCCATCCTGAACGAGGCTCAAATGTGTTGCCAGAAGAAGTCGATTTAACATTAAGAAACGACAATCTTGGAGACAATACGTTCGATACAGTTGAACTCTACAGCAACGTTGGGGCAGATCTTTGGCTTCATTATTTTGAAGACCGTAGCAATACTATCGAAGGCGATACCTTTGGAAATGTTTCTGATTCACGACTATGGATACGTGGTATACCTTCAGGGACGCTGCCTCAAGAGGAAATAGATGCAATTTTCACAACAATAGGTGAAGCCCCAGGAAGCGTCAATCTCCCTGGAGATATGCCTGACAGACTTTCATTTATTGTAGCGATAAAGAATTTCACAGGAGATTCAACGACAAACCAAAATGACCTCCCCCTGCCTGTCAATCCAGCAGCTCCACCTGCGACACTGATCATGATTGCAGGTACAGAACGAATTGAATCATTGACATATGATTCAACGATGAAACGAGGAGGATACGAGAACGATGTTAGTTCGATTCGTATTTCTGTTAGCAACCTACCTGAAGTGCTTGTTCTGAAAGGTAGTTTCCAATTGTCTGAAACGGGTGTTTCACGAGTAAATTTCAATAATCCTAATCTTAATACGATTGCTCAAATCCTCGACAATGCTTTACTGACTTTGGTTGAAATTGTTCTTGATTTAGGATCGATTTTGAACGGACTTCCTGACGCAATTGTTGGTACTGCGGGCACTTCTGGTGGCTCTATTGAAGTCATATGTTTGACACAAGTAAAACAAACATGGTCCGATGGTTCAGTTCGAAGCCCAAGCAGTCTTGGTGAAATTGCATTGGCAATTGGTAGCAGTGACCATCCGTGGTTTTCTTCCTCGGATCACATTCTTCTCTCAGAAGATACGTCGATTGCCACAATAGCAGGAAGAGATGGACCAGTCTCTCCTCTTGTCCCGGTTGCAATGAGTATACGTGTTTCAAATATCTCAAGAGTTTTCCAATCCTTTGATGCAATAACAAGCGAACGTACTCTTGAGCTAATCGGGCAACAATCCGGTGCTCTTCTCATAGGCCACATTCGTCATAACGGCCACGATATCGATAACGTAACGAGCCAATCCGCTCGAATATCCAATCGGCCAGGGGATCTAACGGTGGTTCAAGATCCAAACAAACTCGTTTATTCAGCAAGTGAACCAATTGGAACCATTACTTATGGTGGTCAAGAAGATAAACAGCGCAACGCCATTCGATTGGAAGGGTTGCCCGCAGCATTCCAATTGAATCTGGGAGATTCTATTGGATTTGAAGCAGATACGCCAATCGACTCGATTACTGTCCAAATGACGAACGCTACAACGCCGTTGACAATGGATGGTGACCATTTTAGATTCTGGGTTAATTCAGACACATCAGAAGCTTCTCTGAGTGCACGAATCTCTAATGTTCAATCCGTTCAACGGTTCTCTCCATTGAATCCAAATTCAACTGGGCCGGAAGGAAGTGCTCGTTATTCCTTGCAGAGACAGACATCGACTCCGTTCAATATTGTTATGGAAGATGTTAGCAATTATGACGACCCGTTCCTTGGTCTGAATGGTATGATGCGGCTTGATCCATTACCAGCAAATCTTGAAATTGTTCTGCCAAGTGATGTAGATTCTAGTGGCATTGAATTGCCAGACTTTGGTGAAGGAGAGGGTGTAGAAGCGCTTTCATTCTTCCTCGGAGACGTGGTTGATTTAGGCAGTTTAGTCAACGATCTTGTATACGGGCTCGTCGTTGATATTGGTGATTCTTCAGGAGAACAAGCCGATGTTGCTTATGGATTGGACATGGTCACAGGTGAAAGTTTTGACCTCATAGCAGACATGCGTAAAGGGTCCGTTCCGACTGGAACTCCTGAATGGCAACACGGTCTTGACATACAGGCAACAGAGCGAACAGTTCTTGACTTCAATCTCTCGCGTCTCCCAGAATTTACTCAATCGAGTCGAACCATTGTCTCCGATATTCTTGTGGATTACACTATTGATGAGTCTGAAGCGGAAGTCATTCGCCAAGAATTCGCCCAAACAAATCTCAGTTTTGCAAATGTATTAATCGAGTCACTTGATGACGGTATTATCACTGAAAAAGATCTCAAAGGGATTGATGTAGATCTGCTTGAAGAACTAGGGGTTACCTTCGAAACGCGACGAAGTTGGCATATCCGAACATGGCTTCCTCAACTTCCATCCGGAAGTATTGAAATCGACTATATTTTCACTCTCGTCGATGAGGTTCCAACTTACGATTTTGAAATGAATTTAGAAGATTGGTTACCGGCGGAAGAACGATTCTATTTCACAATGGACGGTATTCAAAAGTCTTCAGTTGATCTCCAAATCTTTGGATTGGATACGTCAACTTCACGGGATGTGTCGGTAACAGCATTATTTTCACGTCAAGAGAATCTCACAGTACCTCGATTGTCGGTGGACATGAGTTATGATATCGGTCAACGATTGGATTACGTATACGCAGTTTTCAATGACAAAGAGAACAAGGTCCGTGCTGAAACCTTCCTTGTAGGTGTTCCTCAACAAACAAAGTTTTCAGCGACGATTGGAGACGTTTTACTCCTCGATGTTGATGTCCCTCAGGAATTCCGCGTAGGGGAAACGAGCGTTCAATCGATGATGATTCAACAGCATCGCTTCGTCGATGGCTTTTGGTGGCCTGCTACAACATTCTTCAGAGATGTACCTTCAGAGATGTATCTTGCAGCCGAACCAGATCAACGACTTGATATTCGCAAAGAAACCTCATTCCAAGGAATGATGACGCTGGATTATGCTTCAAATTCTGACAAGATGGACATGTATATCGAAGCCTCTGGTAGAGCCATTGATGCGAAAGGGGATACTCTGATGATGGCTACGAATTTACCTAGAACGTTCAAGTTGGAAACAACGGATGATTGGGGTGTTCGAATTGTGAGTTCTGGAGATGGTGTTGAAGAACTTTACATGCGACAAACAAATGTTCCTGGGGCGCCAGGAGTGTTCCTAGATCGTTTTGAAATCATAGGTGAAGATCTCAAAGGTGCAACGATTACAATTCATCGTCCGCTCGGATATCCAGTAATTATCATCGATGATATCACCACAGGACGTCTCGTTTCAAGTGCTGAAGTTCATGTTCAACCAGGTGAATACGCTCCACTGTTTGGAGACCTCGAAGTCGATGGTAGGGGTGTTCTTCTCGATGCTCAGTTTACAGGATTTATCCCAACGTCAACATCGATTGGCGTAAATGGTGTTGTAACAGATTTGTCAGTCGTAAGTACGCTTACAGGTGGTTCTGTGGAAACACGACACATCTTGGTTGTTGAACCAATTACATCGGGTGTTGCATCGGTACTAGCAATGATATTTGGGTGATTACAATGGAAGATGAACTTGTTGTACATGAGGATGATATTATCGCCTCAAAGCCGTTGGGATTGTTGGCAACATCTCAACGCCAGGAAGCCTTTGCAATGGGATTGGATCTCAATGACCCTGAACAAGCAGAAGCATACATGCAAGCCCAAGAAGCAGCTCTTTTTGTCAAAGAACGTATTCGAAATATCAACCCTGCACGTGTTGCCATTGCAGGTTTGATCATGCTCCTACTTGTCGGACTTATCGCAAGCGGATGGTATTGGGTTCTTCCACGAGATGATGTTGAAGTTGAAACCATCTACATGCAGCGCGGAGGCCATCTGGTCATGTCAGAACTCTTTAACGACGGAAGTCGAGCAATTACTGACGTTACAGTCCAGGTTGAATTCCAAGATGAGTTTGGCAATCTTATCCAAGAGATGAGGATTGATGTTGATGAAGTTGCTTCGCACTCCTCTCTTGCCGGTGATGATTTGGAAATGATTGTCCTTGGCTATACTGTATGGGACGAATATATTCTGAAAGTTTCTGTTACGTGGACCTCTTTTGACAACAGAGTCCATACAGAAACATGGTCGCATGTTATCGGCGAATGGGCATCAGAACGCTTCGTCGATCAGTGTGATACGACAACCAAATTGTTCTGATATACGTGGAAACACATTACCCATAGCGATAAATGCGTCTTGTAACGGAGGAGAAATGTGATGAGACATCAATGGAGGCCAGCACTCGGAATCTTGCTGATTCTTTTGTTGAGTCCTTGGAGCAGTTTTATCGAAACAGAACCAGAGGAATCAACCACTCTGGTTGGTGATGAATTTGAACAATTCTCTATCCGGACAGATGCTTATTCAGATTTTGTTGGAGAACTTGATTCAACTATTGCACAGGAACAACGGGCAATAGAAGCCGATTCGCGAATAGGGGTGTTTACGATACATGGACTGGAAACCTCACGGCCTTTGTCCAGTGACGTTCTTGAACCTCGTAATGATGTCCGACTTTTCCTTGTGAATAACGATCGTAATTTGATCGATGTGCGTTCTGAGATTTCTGAAATTCAAGGTATTGAAGTTCGAGAATATATTTCACCTTCTGGTTTACTTATACAAGGGACCGTTGATGGGTTCAATTCAGCAATGGATGTTGATGGTATCGAGGGTCAACTCCTCGTTCCATTGGCTATGTTCCTTGACGATGTATTCCTCGATACCATGCTGTTTGAACAGGGAACTGCAACTCTTGTTGGACAAGAGATACGCCTTGAAGGGTGGAGAGACGAACAAACACTCGACGTAATCTCGATAGAGGATTCACTTGGCTCAACCATTGAACAAGATCTCAACGATGTCGCTACTCTCGCTATGGATGAAGTCGTTAAGTTGGATGATGGGCGATACAGGGGTCTTCTTTTCGTCGATGATGTCCTTGATATTGTCCGTCAACCTTCAGTCATGTGGTTACGTTACGAGCCCCAAATGGCGTTTAGTAACGACCAATCAAAGAATCATATGAAGATCACAACCATGCGTTCGTATTTCACAACAGATCTTGATGGTTCTGGGCAAATAGTAGCGGTTGCTGATTCAGGATTGGATGAAGATCACGGCGATTTCGGTACACGTGTTGTTGGTAATTTTGATGTTATTGGAGATGGCTCTACTGCAGACAAGCACTCTGGACATGGGACTCACGTTGCCTGTACTGTACTTGGGGACGGTAGCAAAGGCGGCTATGCTGGCGTCGCCCCTGATGCTGAACTGTATTTCCAAGCAATGGAGAATGATAATACAGGCAACTTCCAATCACCTTCACTCAATTATCTTCTCAATACGGCATACAATTCTGGTGCTCGTATCCATACAAATTCGTGGGGCTCCTCAGCAGCATCAAACCAAGGCAAGTATACCTCTGAATCAGAGGATGTTGATGATAGAGCCAACAATTACGATCGTGTCTACAATGGTGTTGAAGGTCTAACAATTCTCTTTGCAGCTGGTAACGATGGTCCAAACGCAGGTACAGTGAGCTCTCCATCTACTGCAAAAAACAGCATAACTGTAGGCAATCATCAAGGAAGATACAATGGAGCTCCTGATAACTTGATGTCAGGCTCATCCCGCGGACCAACAGATGATGGACGAATCAAACCAGATATTATCGCGCCAGGTGGCTATATCCGTTCATGTCGAGCTCAAGAGGCACAAGACACTGGAGGGTCCTCCTGGCAATCAACATGGTATCTCGAGTATACTGGCACCTCGATGGCGACACCAAACGCAGCAGGCGCTTCTGCTCTTGTTCGTGAATATCTCCTCGAAATCGCTCAACGTCCTTCACCTCAGGGCGCTTTGATCAAAGCACTGTTGGTTCTCGGGGCTCAAGACATCAATAGCCGAGATATTCCAAATAACGATGAAGGGTGGGGCCGAGTAAATCTCAAAGAAACACTTGCTCCTTCCCAAGGGCGTGGGATTTGGGTCGATGACCGGTCTGTATTGTCCAATACGGGCCAATCCAAATCGTATGTTTTCAATGTAACATTTGCCAATTCACAACTGAAAACAGTTCTTGCATGGTCCGATGCTCGTGGAAGTCGATTTTCCAGTAATCAACTCGTTAATGACTTGGATTTAGAAGTCGAATCACCAGATGGTACAATCTATCTTGGAAATGATTTTGCGAGTGGCCGCTCTACTACTGGTGGCACCAAAGATGACGTAAACAATCTCGAGGTTGTGCTTATCGATGCTGCAATGAAAGGAATTTGGACTGTCCGAGTCAAAGATGGTTTGCATGGGGGAAGCAACACGCAACCCTTCGCCATTGCAGTATCTGGTCAAGGTGTGAACGATTTACGCCCAGATCCTCAAGTGGTTGCCAATTCGATGCTCCTCAATGTCTCAATTCCGCAAGTTGGGGATCAGGTCCGATTGACAACAGAAGTGTTCAATGCAGGAAACATCAAGGCAGAATCAGTAGATCTTGCTTTTGTCATCGATGGTGTTGAAGAAGATCGAAAAACAGTTGATATCAATCCAGGTGCATCACGACAGTCAACATGGTACTGGACACCAACTCAATCTGGAACTGCAACACTTGAACTGAGAATTGATCCAGATGATGCAATTGATGAAATTCAAGAAAACAACAACCTTCTCACGACAATTGTTGACGTTACTGCACCGGGTGTTAAAGTGACGTCAAATGTGACTGAGCAAACTGTTCAATATGCAAGCCAAACAACCGCTTCTTGGGATTTAACTCTCGAAAATACAGCATTGTTGGAAACAAATGCGTCGATAGATATTCTTGGAGTATCGCGTGTGTCTGATGGAACAAGCGTACCTTGGTATGTTGGTATGACTGCTTCAAATTTTACACTCCAAGGAAAAGGCAAGGCTTCTATCGCAGTTACAATTGTTTATCCTGAAGCCCCTGAGCCAGGAATGTATCAAATCAATCTCGTTGGAATTGATGTTGATAATGGCATTACGTATCCGTATCAATTGTACCTTCATGTATTGGATATTCCAGAATTCAGAATTGAGTATGATTACACGATTGTTCCAGTTCATCCTGCTAATCCAACCAACTTATCGGTTCGAGTTTACAATGACGGAAACACCGAAATTGGATACGATTTATTTTTGGAAGCCCCTTCTGGATGGAGTGCTGGATTCCAAGATCTTGGTAGCGAGCCTGGAGCATCGTCTGGCTCGACCGGCCTCATCGCAAAACAAGGCCAGAAGGATGTTGAATTACAATTCATCCCGCCGCAAGTATCCACTGCTGCGGGGGCGGAGCGCATGGTACGCCTGACAGCTATTTCTCAAACAGATCCTTCTCAAACATGGGAAATCGATATTCCAATTCGAATAAAGGAAGTCCGGGATGTTGAGATTTTATTAGAATCTGGAATTGGAACACCCCGTCCAGACGCAACAGTGAATCTTCTGTTTACGATTGAAAACAGAGGAAACGTCGATATCACATTCGAGCCCAGCATGTCGTTACCAACGGGTTGGCAAGTACAATCCACACTTCAGCCAATTGAGATGGCATGGACCGATAATTCGAAGAATATCCTCATCAGTATAGTAGGAAATGGTGACGCCCTTTCAGGGCAAATCACGCTTAATTTAGACAATGGTTCAGATCGATATTCATGGAGTAGCGAACTTGAAGTTCTTGCTTTACCACAGCCAGAACTCACATTCAAGAGTTTGGAATTCGAAGATGGCCGTAGCTTCGATCACCCATTTGGTCCAGGTTCACATCCTGCGGATCAGGAACTAACCTTCACCTGGCTTCTGACCAACGATGCTGAAACAATATGGAGGCCTGATGTTTCAATCTCCCTCTCGCAAGGTCTCTTCGGGGATTGTCTCGATGTGACTCAAGTTGCATCGGGCGATGTTGTGCCGGTTGTTTGTTCGATCATCATACCATCAACTGTAGAAGTCGGCTCACAACCCGATTTTAGTTTCACACTTTCAGGAGATGAAGTTTTACTCACTGAGGAAACAAGCCTCCTCGTTGCTGAAAGCCGAGGGGTTGATTGGAAAATTACTGGGCTTTCAAGCATTGATGATTCGGGTTCTGGAACACTTCAGGTTCGTTTGACAAATACTGGTAACGTTCCCCTTTCACATAGACTTGAAATCCAAACCAGCGAAGGTCTAACAGCGGCTCTTGTGGAAGAAGATATTGTGAACATGGTCGCAGGTGATTCACAGCAATTTACTGTGGTAATCTCGGGATCAGCCACTGGTACACAGCAACTAACATTCCAACTTACGGGAACACAAGAAGTGGCCAATCCAACGACAAATGTTGATATCGACATTACTGCTAAATTTACTGAATCTTCCTCGAATAGCCAGACGCTCTTGTACTCAAGCATTGGAATTATTCTGTTCGTAATTGTCCTTCTTTGTTCCGTTCTTCTCACTCGTTTCAAGAAAGAATCAGAAGTCATTTCCCTCGAACAAAAAGTAACCCCACCCCTCGTTCAACAACAATCAGCACTAATGTGCTGGTCATGCAGAGGGCAAATTACAGGACCAATGCAAGGGTGCCCAGGTTGTGGTGCTCGATATCATAGAAATGGTACTGCAAATTGCGATGTTCAAAGTCTTGAAGCATGTACAAATTGTGGGGCGAGCGTCGAACAGTTTGTTCTTGCATAATTCGTGAACAGGAAAGGACATCCTTTTGATAGGTCAACACCTCCCGTTGAATAGGAGAGGGATATTTTTGACGGGCACATCTGGCAGCAGACACTTTGCGATTTTCCTGATTTCGCTCATGTTATTCTCCATGATGCCTCTCTCAGCACCAGTAGTTTCTGCTGATGAAGGGCGAGATGCGAGCATATTACTAACAGTCAATCCTTCAGCACAAAATGTCAATCCAGGGGAGTCTGGTGAATACACTGTTCGAGTCTACAATCAAGGATCAACTGCAGTAACTGTTCAATTGAGCACAGCGGAAGAAGGGACTCAAGAATGCGGGGCATATACCTCTTCTATTACTCAAATTAGTGGCGCAATAGAGTCAGGCTCCTATGAAGAAGCAACCATGACTGTTACGCTTACAGTCAATGCAGAATCATCTTGTGATACAACTGTCACTGCTACAGCAACAGAATCCCCAGAGCCTCCAGAAGTACCAGGCCAGCCTGCAACCGAGACCTCAACAGTCACTACAACCGCCGGTGATGGCTCTGGTAACGCTCTCTTTGGCGTTGATTTGTCAATGGTAGTCTCTAGCAAAACATGGGGTGGAGAAGAAACAACTGAATGGGTTCTTGTCGTTGAAAACACCGGTCAAAACCAAGCAGATGTTAACCTGGCTCTTGATGAAATTACAGATGGGGCATGTTCGAGCCAAGGCGATCTTTCTCCTACTCTATCCGAGGAATCCGTCTCTCTAGCTGCAAACGAGACAGAAGAAGTCATCGTTTCTTTAGACGTAGATAATGAAGAAGAAGCAGATAAGTATTGTTGGGAGATTACTGGAACCGTAAACTCTGATCCAACAGGCAACACCTCCGATACACAAGAGTTTGATATCACAGTTCCAGTATTGAAAGAATGCAGTCTTACACTCTCGAAAACAACGATGAGTATTGAACCTGATGCTGATGGTACATTGAAAGCCATATTCGCTAATGAAGGAAATTCAGATTGGACAATACGTGCTGCCGCTGCAGGTCCAAAAGCCGGATGGGTTGCATTCGTCGGAGGCACCAGTGGCTTACTTCCCTACGGTAGTGGAAGTGGCACCAAGGAATTCAATCTCAAAGTTTCTCCTGACGACTCGGTTACAGCTGGAGAGGAGCAAACAATCACCATTCAAGGAAAGGACGGAACGACTGTCAAGTGCACTTCAGAACTAACGGTTATTGTCGGCCAATCATTTGGTGCAACCATCTCTACAACTTCCTCACAACTCAACAACATAGAACCGGGCACGAGTGCTACAACCACAGTCACTGTTGAGAATACAGGCAATGGGATGGATAATTTCAGAATTACACCATCCTCTCTTCCAGCGGGATGGATTGTTGATCTTGAACAGAATGTTGTTTCACTCGATTCAAAACACACGCCTCAACGAAAAGATACCATCGACGTCACAGTCACTCTACCAACCGATGCACTTGCTACTGAAGTGGTTAACATTGTCCTTTCCATTGCTCCTTCATCTGGCGGTCAAGCCTATGATGACGTAACTCTCTCGGTCTCGGTGGCAGAAGTTCATGAATTTGAAGTCATTTCGACAGCAATGACGCAAACGGGCAAGAAAAATAACGAGGTAAAATTCCCGTTTGAAATTGATAACACAGGAAACGTCGAAGATAGTTTCAGACTCAGTGTCATTAGTCAAACAGCCTCGCCTGGTTGGTCTTTCTACTTCGAGGATGTTGCAGGCAATCGGTTTACTGAAGTTGCAGTCGACGCTCGCTCGTCCAAGCAAATTTTCTGTATCGTCACGGTGACTGATACGGATGAATACACGACGCTGACAATTCGAGTAACTAACAAAGACGACTCAAACAGTATCGATGAAGATTCAGACGGTATTCCAGACAACCAGAGAGAATTGAAATTCACTGCATTCCTTACAACACGAGATTATGCCATGGACGTGCGTCTTGAAGATGGTGGGCTCAATGGTCGAACTGGTGAATTAATTCTCGCACCTGGTGATGATGAAACAATAGGTCTTTGGTTGCGAAATATGGGTAATGGAGACGATATTGCAGTGATTGAACTTACTGGACTTACAGGTATCGCAACTCGAACAATTTATGCGACTGGATTGCCAATTGGTGACGAGTTAGCTGTTCCATTTGGTTACGGTATTTGGGATGAAAACAACAGTCGTTTCGTTACCGATGCATCTGGAGATCCTTACCTCGAAAATACTGCAGATGCAGCCTTGGAGGAGATGCTGTTTACACTCAATCTGAGCCAAGGGCACAATGTTAGGCCATACGAGGTCTATCTCGAACTCAAAATCGAAGTCAATGAAGCAACGCTCACAGGTGAAGGTGGTAACCTGAATATTGTCGTGACCAGTGCATCAAACGCTGCAAATCGTAGTGGAGCAGCAACTGTTTCGTTGAGCGTTAAAGAAATATTCAACCTTCAAATCCTCCAACCAGAACAAGATTCCTTCGAAATAACATATCCTGAACGATTGGAGTTTGAAGTCCAAATCCGTAATGATGGAAATGTTCGTACAAAAACTGAGATATTTGCTTCAGATAACCTAAGAGGCTGGATTATCACTCTCGATGATCCAGACAACGATTGTACTGTGAAGACAGATTTACTTGAATGTTATATCGACAAAGGAGAAAGTAAGATCATTACGGTTATTGTGAAGTCTCCGTACAATGCAGAATTTGAAGATACATTTGATTTCACAATTTCAGCTCAGCCAGAAGAAATTGGTGTAATCGGGCGGGTCAATCAACAATTCGAAGTAACTGGTGATGTTGAATCATCTCTCTTTGGATTTGCAGAAGACACCACAGTTCTTGCAGCAGGTGGCGGTTTTGTCCTCCTTGTTCTTGTCGGATTCATCATCAGCCGTCGTCGATGAACCTTCGATTTCGGCTGTTTACAAATCCCCCAATCAAGCCCTGTTTAACGCGTGGTTGACTGGGAACGCTTATGGAGGGTATTCAAGTCGGTTTATTCAGAGAGCGCATGCTTTCTGAGGCGATGTATAATGGTCGATGCAGGTTCTGTTCCAAGCGCCTATCTTTCAATTGCTTTTCTTACCGTGGTTGGCATCCTCATGCCGATGACGAATTTCATCATGTCATGGGCTCTTCGTCCACGTACTGATCCGTCTCGACCACACATCACCAAGTCCTACCTTCTCGAAGGATATGAGCGAGACCACAGCCTCTATCCTCGTCGTCTTTCAACATTCGAATGTGGAAGTGAACCTATTGGCGATGCGATGATTCAATTTCACTTCCAATACTACTGGTATGCAATTGTATTCCTTGTATTCGATGTAGGTTTCATGTTCCTTGTTTTGGGCGGCATGGTTACTGCTGAAGAGACATCAACTGTTGGCGGAGATGTCGCAAATGCTGAGGCTGGACTTGCAATCCTTGGCGCTTTCTTTGCAATTATGTCTCTTGGCGTTTGGTATGTATTCCGCAAGCGAGGACGAATTTACATCTGAGGTGAGATTATGGCAGAATCTGGAGAGAACTATACCGCATTCAATAGCCGAGCGCTGGTTGAAGTGGTCGGTGATGTAACCGACGAAGCACTCAAGGCAACGAAGATCAAACAACTTCTTTCAGTTCTTGCAGGACGATTTTTTAACTGGGGAGGACGTAAATCCCTGTTCACACTTCACTTGGGGATTAAGTGCTGCGCTATTGAGATGGCAGCAGCAGCAACACCTCGTTTCGATGGAGACCGATTCGGTGTTCTGTTCCGTTCATCTCCTCGACAATCCGACGTACTCCTTGTCAATGGCCCAATCAGTAAGAAATTCGCCGACAAAGTTGTTCGTCTCTGGGAGCAAATGCCTGAACCAAAGTACTGCATTGCAATGGGTGAATGCGCTATTTCTGGCGGACCATATTTCCAGTCCTACAATATCCTCGAAGGAGTTGACACGGTCATTCCAGTAGACGTTTACGTCCCAGGTTGCCCGCCTCGCCCAGAAGCTCTCATTGACGGTTTCGGCCTTCTCAGAGAGAAAATCATTCGAATCGGTGGTGCGCCAAGCACAGGCCGAGATGGAGAGAAACCAGTTATCGTAGGAGAGGACTGAAATGGGCATGAGCATTACCTCAGAGCAAAATGAAGCAGCAGCTTCAGCCTTTTTGCAACAAGCCGAGGAACGATTTGGAGGCTCTGGAGTTACAGTCTCAATCGAACACCACAGCAATGCTGCAAAATTCGCATTCGCCCGTATGATCTGTCCGCCTCAGCACTGGGTTGCACTAGCAAAATGGATGCGATTCGATGCAGGAATCAATTACTGTTCAATGATTACTGGAACACATTATCCAGAAGGCGGTGACCGCACATGGGGCGTTGCATACCATTTCCTACGTCAACCAGTTCGCGATGTTGAACCGTTTACTTCTGATGTTCTCAAAGCAGAAAGCCTAGAAGGAATGGACATACCACTTGAGGTTGAAGTTCTTATCAATCTTCCTGAAACCAGAGAACCAGTTGTACCAAGTGTTCAATCAATTTGGATTGGGGCAGATTGGAATGAAAAAGAGACATGGGATCTTGTTGGAATTCAATTCGAAGGTCATGAAAACATGCATCGTGTCCTCAATCCACACGATAGTCCAGAAGGATTCCATCCATTACAAAAGCAACATCAAATTCGATATCATGATTTCAATGAAATGTATGATGACGCACAAGGATTCGGCAGAAAACCGGCAGATGAGGGCCGGGTAAAGTGAGGTGATACCATGGCACAAATGTGGATTACAATGGG
>DAKQ01000099.1 GCA_002496635.1 Euryarchaeota archaeon UBA82
CAACAAATATGACAAATCCATCTCCCAGAAACATCAGATGTTATCGCGTTCCCAACGTGAACTCAAATGGTTGAAGAAACTCAAACCAAAAGAACGGAGAGAATTGCAATTCAATTTGCAATCCACTGAAAAATCGAGTTTGGATGTACTGGACTTCAGGCAGGCGAGCCTCAAGTTCGAGGGATTGCAACGACCGATACTAAACAAGGTGGAAATCGGAGTTCGCCGCGGTCAGAAAATTGGAATCGTAGGACCAAATGGTGCTGGTAAAACAACACTGTTGAGAATCATCAACAAAGAAATATCACTCGATGAAGGAATCATCGATGTACGACCAGGTGTTGAAATCGGATACTTCCATCAAGATCACAGAACCTTGGACTTCGACTTGACACCCGTAGAACAAGTTCAGAAATTGAAACCCAGAATGGATTATGGAGACATCCGAGCAATGCTAGGTCAATTTCAATTCACCAAAGAGATGGTTGCCACACCGCTGAAAAAACTCAGTGGTGGTGAACGTGCCCGAATCGCAATGCTGAAACTTTTACTTGAGGATAACAACATGCTTCTTCTTGATGAGCCGACCAATCACTTGGATACGGATGCCAAGGAGGCACTTGAAGAGACGTTGAAAAATTACGACGGGTGTATCTTGACCGTCAGTCACGATCGATGGTTCCTCGATATGGTATGTGACACGATTTGGGAATTGCCAGGCAACGGTACCATTGTAATCCATCCTGGAAATTACTCAGACTACATTCGACGAAAGAACGGGGAGTGAACACATGGATGCGGTGCTAGAAGCTGCGAAATTTCTCCGGGATGCAACAAATGATTTGAGCCCGGCCCTGCTTAGAAATTGTAAGCAAATCGATTGGATTTACAACCCGCTAGATTACGCATGGGCCCCACATCAAGAATGGATTCGAAGGTTCTCTGGAAATGGCGCGAACACACTATTGGTGGGAATGAATCCAGGACATGGGATGGGGAATACGGGTGTACCATTCGGTTGTCCCGAGCAGGTCAGAAATTTTCTATCGATAACAGACCTCGAAGTGCACCAACCATCACCCATCCATCCAAAGCGAACTGTGTATGGTTTGGAGTGCCCCAAACCGGAAGTGAGTGGGCGACGAATTTGGACTGCACTGGCAGAACACTATGGCTCACCCGAAGAGGTTAGCAAACACATCTACATCGTCAATCATTGTCCACTTTGGATGTTCAATGAAGCTGGACAAAATATCACACCGGACAAGTTGACAGGGGTTGCATCAAAGAAACTCAAGGCGATTTGTGATCAACATCTGCGTACAGTGGTGGATGTAATGGGAATTACCCGAGTGATTGGTGTTGGAAGATATGCTCAACGACAAGCAGCGGAAATATTCGATGAGATTGAAGTTGATTGGGTGCCCCATCCAAGCCCTGCATCACCCTTTGCCAATCGAAATGGCGGAGCGGATTGGAGAGCTGCTTTCGCCGATGTGTTACAGATTTAAGGGCTCAATCCATCGGGGAGAATGTTAAGAGAGGCCTTCCGGTCTAGAGCATACATGATAACCCCCCAATACCTGTTTGAAAATGCTGAAAAATATGGCAATATGCCGGCGATGTCAACAAGAAAAGGAGAGGCTGAGAGAGGCGTTCCTTGGGAATGGAACACCGATACTTGGTCTGAAGTTCTCGAAAAAACTTTGGCAATTGCAAAGTCTCTGCACGCCTTAGGCTATGAAAAGCATGACAAGCTCAGTATTTACTCATACAATCGCCCAGAATGGTTCCTAATCTATGCCGCTTCACAGATGCTCAATGGTGTCGCAGTTGGCGTATACCATACCTGTTCACCCGAAGAGGTTGAATGGGTTGTAGGAAACTCAGAATCAAAGTTTGTCTTCGTGGGTACGAACCCTCAAGGTGGAAACGACTCTCAGAAGATGCCAAACACACGTATGGACAAGATCATCGGCAACCTACCTCAGATTCAGAATGCAATTGTCCTTGAAGATTCAGGCAGCATGAATTCTGATCTCGCAATGAATTGGGCAGATTTCTTGACAAAGGGAGAAGGCGTTGATGATTCCGTAATCAAGGAGCGCATGAATGGTGTCGATATTCACGACACCTGTGCTCTAATCTACACATCAGGGACGACTGGAAATCCAAAGGGTGTCGAATTGACTTATGATAACTTCACCTTTGAATTGGATAGTATCGAAAAAGTCATCCGATTCACTCCCGGGGATTGCTATGTTTCCTGGCTCCCCTTGGCCCACGTATTTGGTCAAGTTGCCGACAACCACCTTTGGGTGCGAGATGCCATGCATCTGCATGTGGTGGACAATGCATTGCATGCTGTCGATTACGCCAAGAAGGTTCAACCTGCACTGTTCATCGGTGTTCCAAGAATTTATGAGAAGGTCTATTCAAATCTCAAGAGTACTCTTGATTCCAAGGCTGTCATCCGAATTGGTCTCAAGATTCCAGTATTGAAGAAGGTCTTGCAAAAGGCAGTCAAGAAGAAGATTGGAATGGT
>DAKQ01000126.1 GCA_002496635.1 Euryarchaeota archaeon UBA82
CCAATCCAGTATCCTTGAAGTTCGCTATCCATCCTCAGATTCATTAGATCCTTGGAGAATGAATTTTTGCAACATGGTTTGTTTGTTTTGTTACTTCGGGTTTGTGTCTTAACCTGTATTCCCTGAGTATCGTCATAACTCATTTGACTATTACGTCGTCCAGTACGTCTTTTCCTTCCTTTGTTTTTCTTGTTATTACTCATAATCTTCCTTCCAATTTACCTGCGCAGAAACGTCTTGCGTTCCCGCCAAAGCGTTGACAGCTTCGGGCAAATTTGGTCGATTATCGGTACATAGGATTCCCATACACAATTTGTGCACTATATTCTTGTTTTCAGAGTTAATAAAGGTATTGTTGATTTGGATTTAGCACATTAGTGACATCTGCTCCATCTTAGCTTCTTCCAAACCATCCTTTGCTGGACATAAAAAACGGACCCTGCAATACGTACACTTCTCTAAAATACGCCAATTGAAAAGAGAGCTAATATTGAGTTCGTTGTGACCCATAGGCTGATTGGAATCAGAACCAATCCCATAAACCGTGCAAATGAATCTGCTCCAAACTTACCGAAGAGTTTTGAAATCGGACCACCCCAAGAAGCAACGATTCTCAAAATTAGAACAGTAAGTCCTGAGACAATGACGTGTCCTATGAGGATTAAAATTGCGACGAGAATAGATATGCCTCCATTCAATGCACTCGCCCCCACTCCTTGAGCGATCAAAGCGGGATTTGCAAGCCATGCAAACCACCCAATGAATACTCCAAGGAAGACATCTCGTTGCATGTCTTCTTTTGACCGCCAATCTTGGAAAGATTTGTTGGTTAAACCATGTAGAAGAGATCCGAGTAACTTTGCCTCAAATGGTGAACCAGTTCGGTATGTGACAACACACATTTGGACAAACCATAGGAACATTCCGATATGAATGATGTGAGCAATAAATGCGCCAAATGGTAGCAAACTTACCAAGAGTGCTGGCAGATGAACCATCAAAACTCCACAACCTCCTGCTATGACAATGCTCGCCCAAAGTGCGCCAGGCGGGAGGGGTTCCTCTGGCTTTGTCCAACCTTGACGAGGTAGTGCTAGGAAAACCAGGAATAAACCAGCAGGGAAAAATATGGAAAAATACGTTCCTAAACTTGTTGGACCTCCGGTACCAATCCCGTCAATAGCGTCATTCATTGCTTTCGAACCAGCGGTTGGAGTCTCACTCCAGGTGATGTGCATTGTTCGATCAACGATTAATATTGAATCCGCATTGCCAGTCGGAGAGGAACTTACCAATTCGTTATTGTAATCCAATAGGATTGGCCAACTTCCGTTTAGTTGAGACCTGTATGCAAGAACATCACTTAGAAGAGAATTATCGCCAGTTACGACTTGTACAACCGAGATATCATCTCTCTGGTCAAGTAGGAGAGCGAATTCATTTGCTTGATCTTGTGCTGATTCTGAGCCAGGGGCGATTGCACCAATGACAAGAGCATTTGAATCGCCCATCAATTCTGAAATTGTAGTGAATTCAGTACCATCGATTTTGAATTCAGCATCCAAAAGCAGAGCGTTGTCATCGAGAATGGCTTCATCGCTCAAATTGGTTTGAGCAAAGCCAAGAGGAAGCATGAGTAGCATCATCACAAACAGAGCGCCAATGATTGGAAGAGGGAGAGGTGGTTCGGAATTGAATCCTTTGTAAACTAGGCCAATGAAACATGAAATGGTTGTCAGAGTTAGCCAAACACCTGCGGTTGCAAATCCTTCATTGTCCTTTTCAACTTCAAATCTGATGATTCCAAATGCATGACAATCAACGTTGGGATTTCCACTACTTGTCGTTACGCAAACTTCCAAATTTGATGTTCCAGTAAATAGTTGCTCTTTTCCAGTCCAAATCCAAGCAGTTTCGTTATTTCCAAGGTCACGTTCCATACGGATGCGGCCAATCGAATTTTCCATCACTGTATCTCGGTCTTTGTTCGTCTTCTCATCAGAATCAAGTGGCCCCCGTAAAACCCATGAAACTGCTCGATTACCATTCCCGTCGATGAGGACATCATCTTCACCCCAAGGCAATGTAGGCAAGAATTCGATATGGGCTCGTTTAGAAGAATCAATTCTGATACTTGCTTCGGGTTCGTACACCTTACCAGTCATTACAATTCCACCAGCATTCGTCTCAAATCCGCCCCATTGGATTCGTGCTCGTGTTCCTTCGCAGTTGTGTTGTGCAATCAGTGAAAGAGTGAATGTATCGCCTGCTTGTAAATCTACATCGATTTGAAGAATTTCTCCAGAAAAATTCTGGGGATCATTTGATGCGACTTTATCTATTTCTTCAGTGATTGTGGTTTCATAAACTTGTGAGCCATTAATGCTCACCGACATAGTGAGTGTTGTTGAATCGTCATCACCTGGTGGAGATGTGAGCAGGCTAGATGTGCATGTTGTTGGTTGAATAGCAGCAGCAATCGGTACTATATACGCGCTGAAGTATGTTGACATATTTATGGTGCCCTTCATTGAATTAACCAGCGGAGGCGATGTTAATTCGAATATTTGAGAAGGACCCCCTCCAGGGTTTACATCGGTAAAACCGAGAGTAGCGTCGGGTCTTGCTCGTTGAAGAACAGAATTTTCAGCATTTTCCCCTTCAACATACAACCGTTGCTCGAGATCCATTTCCCAATCGACGTATCCTTCTTCGTAAGAGACGTTTTCAAGAGCACCTTGAGCGCCTATGGCTAAACTTGAGACGAAGAGCGCCAAGAGGCCGAATGCGATGAAACGGTGATGGCGCATGACACCCTGAGCGGGTGCCAGTTCATGAAGTCGGCGGCGAATTTCACATTGGTTGGCCAAGGTATAACCACATGATGAGTACTCCGGATATGATTGAAATTGCGTTAACTGATCCCTTTGTAAGGAATCCTCGATTTTCCAGAACTGCTCCGAGCACGCTGTCTATTTGGCATCCCAGGAAGCCAATTCCAGCGACCATAGCAGCGTTCATTGCGGTATCAGTAACTGAGTTGTTAAACATGATGATCCCTGCAATAAGGGAGCATAGTCCAATGAGTAAGCCACCGGATGCAGCAGCAAGTTGTCCGTTTGGAGAAAACCCTCCATTAATTCCTGCTTTACATGGTTTCATCGTTGTAATCATTCGAACTCGATT
>DAKQ01000073.1:0-1064 GCA_002496635.1 Euryarchaeota archaeon UBA82
TTCCTGGTTCATGCAAATATGTGGGCATGCGATTGCTGTAAATCCTGAACCACCGCTAAGATCCTTTGCTCAAAAGAACAATTGGGAAATCGTTGAATGGCCTTAACGACTTCATATAGTCTTGAAGTTAGATTTTCTCATGAGCGGTTTATTTGATAACGACGAAGAAGAAGTAAAAGAGACCCCATCAGCATCAATTGAGTACCAAGAAGGAAAGAAGAACGGGTTCAAGAATCTCGTCAATGAAAGTTTCACTGCAATGCAGACTTCTTTCGATTACCTTCTAAAAACAATCGAAAATAATCCAGATAGAATTATTTTCGGGGTTGATAAGATAATCATCCTCGGGAAACTAGCAACCTATTCTATTCCTCTCGAGGGGCTTATTCAGCGAATGAGAAACCCCTATGCAGGCGGCACAGGTCTCAACGCAACAACTGCTACGTTCAAGGGTAAACTCGATGGTAAAGAGACTTCAGTCTGCATCCAACCAGATCATCAAAATGTAGCAAACCTCCCTGGATGCGATGTTCTCGATTCATATTTTCTAATGTTGCTCAATGATGACAAATTCATTCAACAAGAGAGGCACAGTCCTTTGCGACATGCTTTGCTAAATCTGTATGGTCTATCTACGAGCCCAGCCTCTGAAGCATTCAAAGAGTTCCTTAATGTGTCTATGGAAGCCACATATATCCCTGAAGAAAGTGCGGTTGAAATCAAAGGGACAAATGGTTGGAAATGGAAAATGAGCGATGGAAACCCCCTCGTTCCCGGCTACACAATTTGGTTCAAGAAACCAAGACAAAGAGCCTGGAAGAAAGTAGTTCAAGATACAACAGAGTTTGAGTATGGGTATCATTATGACGATGTCTTCAGCATTCTTGAATTGCTCTCAGATTCTCCTAGAGTTTTGGTTGAAGATGAAACCTACGCCTCAGATGGCTATTTCAGAAAGATGGTTGCTCCACATTACTCTCCTCTCGAAAAGAGAATAATTGCGGATGAAAAGGATGCTCGCGAAAGCGCAGAGTCGTAATTTGGCGGCCCCACCGCGATTCGAA
>DAKQ01000073.1:1361-13535 GCA_002496635.1 Euryarchaeota archaeon UBA82
GCGGCCCCACCGCGATTCGAACACGGGTTGCTGGCTCCGCAAGCCGGCGTGATATCCAAGCTACACTATAGGGCCTTGGTATTCGCATCCACCCACCTCTCGGATATAAGCGCAACGGCACGATTTAGCAGTTTCTGTACAAGAGTTCATTTCACTTATCCTCTTGGCTAGGGTATGGCAGTACAATTGCAGAGAGGTGTCGATTTCCCCATGGTCGACCTTGCAAATATTGCTTACTATCCAAGAATCTATGATTTAGCACACCGTTTCTTTGAAGATTCATGGGAACTCATCTGCGGAATTAAGTACTCCGAATTAATTTTAGAAAAACACATCGGATTTCCAGTTGTCCATGTGGAATCCGATTTCATTGCGCCACTTCGATATGGCGATCAAATAAGAGCAACCATATGGATCTCGAAGGTGGGAGATACTTCTTGCACCTGGTCCTATGAATTTCACAATCAAGAAGAAGACTTGCTTTGGACTTCCACTCAAGTTACCGTATGTGTCGATATGGATTCAATGGAGCGAGTTTCAATTCCAAATTTTTTAAGAGAAGGATTGGATAATTGTGTTAAAGGTGTTTTGAATGAGTGATGAAATACCCGACATGTTTGCGATTCGTCCAGATCGAAAGGGGCCGAAAACAATCGCAATCTTACTCATGCTAGGTGCTCTGTTTTTCGGAGTTTTGGCCTACACAGATATCTCCAATGCTAACTCCGAAGAATTATCACAGGCTCAGATTGAAACGCTGATTAACGTTCCAAATCAACAAGGTGAAAATCTAAGCATAGAGCAATATCAAGACTTTCATAAAGAAATAAATGAATCAGACGGATATTTAATTCGTGGCACTGCACTCGGAATGAGCAGTATATTTGTATTCATAGGCAGTATATTCCTTTTCACTATGAAACCCATTGGAGGAAAAATTGCCATCGGGGGCGCCGGAATATCTTTTGTTGGAGGAATTTATGGATGCATGATAATTTACGATGCCGCCAAAGAACACCTCCTTGAATCAATGCTGGTACAAACCCACGAAATTACAGGATATCTTTGCGGCGTTTGTAGCTTTTTATGCGGTGCAATGGCTCTCCTTCCACTGATAAATACGAGAGCAAAACTTGCGTTTATTGAGGCAAATTCTGTAAAATTGGTTCAGGATGAATGCGAGTGATCTGTTGGCTTCGGCCACTTCTTTTTCAAGGTCTTTTCAAGATCTTCATTCATGATAGCATTCCACCAATCGCTTCCTTGCCAGATGGCATACTTCCCCCGAATACCTCTCAAATCAGCCCCTTTGAGTTTACAATTTCTGAAATTTGATAGATTACATCGAGCCTTTCGTAAATCTGCTCCTCTAAAATCAGCACCGTCAAATGCAGATTTCATAAGATCAGCTTCAACTAATGATGCTTTACGGAAATCACAATCAGTAAAATCTCCTTCAGTTAAATCTGCCTCATCGAGTATTGCTCTTCGAAATGTTGAGCCCTTGTGTCTACCTTTGCGAAGTAACCCTTTGGCATGATTCTGGAACGAGTAATCGAGGACGATATTTTCACCAGATTCTGGGTCGTCACGGGGGTCTCCCGTTCCGCCGCCTGTCATGACCATGATTCACTCAGGAGGTTGATTGTTTATCGAGGTGCGCCCTACCAGCATCGGTTAGGATTGCGAATCGGTTTTTGTCCCCGTGTTCGAATGGAACTTCGAGCAAACCGCGTTCTCTGAGTCTGTTTAGATACAATGAAAGGTTGCCAGGAGGGTCGATTCCTCCATCTGAGAACAGCTGATTTACTACTCTAGGAGGACTATCTTGGACATTTTCCACGTCACGGAGATAATGAATTGCGGCGAGCACCTGATCTGGCTTTTTGTTCAATGCGCAATTCTCAACCAGTGATCTAAACGCAGAACCGCGTTCTGGCAAACCAGCATCTCTCGCCGCATCGATGGCCGCCTCAATAGCAGCATCTCTCGCTTCTTTAACGCGTTCGAGGACAATTGACCATGTGTCGTCATGTCTCATTTGTATGAGCCGGGCATCGACTTCAACTGTCGCCCCGCTTACATCAATCTCTAAATCGCCAGCAGTGACCGTTATTCTCGCTTGTGCTACCATGGGTATCAGTCCTAGCAACTCCCCCTCGTTGATAACCCTTGTATATTTGCCACGATAACAAAATGAGCGTAAGTGTAGCAAATTTCATCGCTCAATCGTACAATCTAAGCGTAATCGACTTGAAGTATAGGTAGTCTGCGTAGAGTGCAGGTGATACCATGCACGAAGCCAAGACCCGTCGAAAATCTCTCTTTTTAGTTTCAATTTTATTGGCTTCAGTACTTTTCATCTCGCCTTCAACAGGATCGCCGACACAAGTATCATCATTCGCAAACAATGCTTCCAGTCTCACGATTCAATCGGATGGAAACAACACTTCTCTCGCCTTAGAAATTGATTTGGAAAGAAATGTCACATACCAAGATGCATCCTTTTTGGTTGACAGCACCTATGCTTCGCCTACGCCAGGTAGTGTCTTCATCAACAACAGCCAAGGACATACAGTCTGGAGTTACTCTGGCCAAGGATATGGGGATTTATCTCATCAAAACAGTTTCCAAACTGGAAATACTTACGATTTGGTTCAACTAAACAACAGCACTGGGATGCCGAGTCCAATTCTATTGCCTAAGAATGCCTCATTACAGACGAGCCAAATGAATGTAACATATACACCTAACATCGAAGCACAATTCGTTCAAGTAGGCTCTATTCAGCAAATGGAGATGGGGAATTCAAACAATGACACAATGGCGGATGTATTTGTATTTTCAACACAAAATTACTCTACTGGAGTAGGGACTGGTTTTGCAGTTGTTGAGAGCAATGCGACTTCAATGACGTATAGCCTAACCAATTGGACTGCCACGTGCCCAACCTCTCAAAGGATCAGAATTGCAGACATGAATAATGATTCCTTTGATGATGTCATTACCTTCGAACAATTTAATGAAACAATGTGCATTCATTACTATAATTCAACGTCATCCACCTATGACACATACTTTACAGTGAACATTACAACAGCACCTATTGATGTTCAATTAAGAGATCTGAACGGAGACAATTATTCTGACTTTATCTCAGTTCACGGCTATTCCGGAAACGGTCTCGTTGCTGTTAATACGTTCGATGCATCAACAAACAGTTCGAAAATAGGTGATACGTCCAACATTCGCAAATGGAATTACTGGGATGGAAGAGCAGAAATGCGTAGCTTGCACGTTGGAGAATTCTTCGCGCCTAATCGTACTCAGACAATCATTTTGGTGTCAGATGATGAGAACGATGCAACCGAATTGACTTATGATGCGGCAACAAAGACTCTCAATCCGAACATCAATAAATTCCGAAATCTTTCAGAGTTTTCTGTACCAGGAGACGTTGATGGTGATGGCGATATTGATTTCATTACACCAAAAACGATGGGTTCTAACATTCTCTTGAATGATGGGCAGACGTGGACTCAGGTTCAAACATACGACCAAATAAATACTGATAATGCAACCATTGCGGATCACGATAATGACGGTCTTCCTTCGTTCTTCTTACCAGATCCTGGATTTGCTGATAACAACCCTGCGACACAAGAAGGAAACATTGGATTTAGATCAATAGGCGTTTCGGGTGTTGGCAGCCCAACACTCAACCCACTCGCTCCGTGGTCACAACCGCGAGATATTTACTTCGATGACGTGGATGGAGACGGTTTGATGGAACAATTCATTCTCGCAGGAGAGGCGACTCAAGGAATTTTTATTGGCGCTTGGCACAATCTGTCCTTGGATGTTGATGTGGATAGCAATATTGATCTTTGGATTGAAGGTTACTCGAGTAGCACGATTTCAGATATCGGAGTGTTAACACTTTCAGATACAAACGACATCATACGGGATGCATTATCTCCGCGTATTCCAGCATATCCCGGCCTTTCCGACGGATATGGTATTGAAATGGTCAATAATATGATGTCCCTATCAAGCAATTCAAACGGAACGGCGAACCTCACTGATTTGGATATTGCTTATGACATTGAATTTTTCGTCGCAACAAGCCCAGGAACTATTGGCTCATTGAGTAATTCTCTGAACCAACAAATGCTTCCGGGAACAGGGTCGTTTACTGTGACATTACCTGTTGAAACTTCAAAGGCAGGAACGTTTGATGTTACTTCATTCAGTGGTAATTACACTCTTGGCGCCCCTAATCTAGCCTTACCACCTACGCCGATTGTTTCAGTTGAATCAATAACTGAAAATCATGTCACGATAGAATGGCAACCGCTGTCAACATATGGTTCTGATTTACAATCATTCCAGATATTCAAGATGTCCTCATCGACAAACTATGATTGGACCACTCCTCATGATATCGTGATAGGATCAAATAATTACACCGATACACAAGTTGAGATTGGCTCAACATATGGATACGTTGTACGCTCAACCCATACCTTTGGCGTGATAAGCAATCTTTCTCAGTCTCTCTCAGTGACTATACCCTACCCAACTGCGCCAGAAAGCGCAACGAATGTTCAACTTCTCGATCTCGATGCAAGTTCAGAAGCCAATCCTCTACGGGTATCTTGGACTTCAAGCGTGGACTCATTTGTCGAAGAATATCTTGTTTATGTTTCAAACACGAGCCTCGATGATTCAACAGAATCAATCGGTGAATTTACTTCAGAGAAGAACTTCAAACTAGGCGATAGAACATATCTCCCTGTTGCAACACTTACAAATTCAACCACGTCCTATGACTTTTCAGTAATGTCTGATTACACCGACTCATCTGGAAGTGTTACTGGGGGCTCCATTGAGGATGCATCTCAGTATTGGGTTGCAATCGCTGCTGTAGACATCTATGACAATGCATCACTCCCTCTGCCGTTTGCTGGACCAACCGTGTCGTTCAACAACACCTATCTTCAAAGCAATCTCGCCCTAACGGTAACAACTGGAAATCCAGATCAATACCTTGTTTCAAATCAACCCCTCAAGATTGAGATTAGTGCAAGTGTTGAGGAGGGGAGTGGATTTTCCCCACTAGCAAATGCCCAAATCACCTTAGCCATAACCGTTGGAAACGAAGTCACGAACTTAACCGGAACGACAGATTCGAACGGTGAATGGACGCCTATTGATGCATCAACATTGGGCGATGCCTCAATCCCGACAGCGTTCCTCACTTTCAGCTCGACTTATGGAGAAACCCTTTCCCTCTACGCAGCAATGGCGAACATTGAGCCTACAGACGTCCAACCGATACTTGGCAACTCAGCACAATTGAACATGAGTTCTGGTATCGATGCCCTTCTTTCAGGACCAACAAGTATAGACAAAGATTCGAATGATGCAATCGATCTCAACATCACCCTAACAGCGAACGATGCTAGCGACACTGCTCAACAGAATTCGTTAGAGGGAACTGCGATTCATTGGACCGCATTTAATGAATCAGATATTGCTATCAACAGCGGTACTGAAACAATCTCCCTGGGCAAGATTCGCGTCGTTTCAGAATTTGAAAACGCAACGTATATCCAATTCAATGTCTCAACCGACGACCGAAACTGGTTTGGAACACTTACTCATACGACTCAACTAAATGCATATGTTGATGATTCTACAGACAACGAAACCAACACGAATACGACCGAGCCTGAATGGGTACCTAGCGTCCTATTACCTGCGACAGTAACGTGTGAGAGTCCAACGATTCTAACGAATAAGAAGATGAATAGCGACCCGATTGAATGTCAAGTAAACAATCCAAATCCGTTCCTCATTTCAGTTGAATTAACGGCCACCGATATACCAGCATTGTTTAACAAACCATCAACCGTAACAATTGCAGCAAATGGTTCCGCAACAATTTCGTTTGAACCAACCTATGATCAGATTTGGGATGCACAGAAAGACGAGAGTGTTGTGAAAACCCTCGGCTTCTCCATCTACACAACATCTCCGGATTACAACTCGCTTCAACCTATAATGACCTCAGATACTGTCGAATGGACGGCTTCCCTTGATGTTCCTGTAGATCCAACAAATACGGACGGTGACGACAAGGAATCGTCAAATATGATTCTTTACGGAGGAATTGGAGGAGTTCTTCTCGTTTTGGTAATTCTTGGCTATGTAATGCTAAATCGCCGCGCAGGCGCAGGATTTGATGACGATGAATTCTACGGGGACGACGAAGAATTCCCTATGGAAAAGAAGGAACCAACTCCAGCGATTCCAGAAGGAAAGCCATTGGATGAATTTGAAGACAAAACAATCAACGCTGAACCTGAAATCATTGAGCGCCCCGGTGATTCTTTAATTTCAGAACTATCCGGTGGCGATTCGAATGATATTATCGAAGAGCACGAGGAATCAGAACCTGAAGAATCCATTGAAGAGTCTGTTGAAGAAGACGATGGGATCTCAGTCGATGAATATGGAACCGAATGGTGGGAAGATGAAAACGGAACATGGTGGTACCGAGAAGAAGGTGCTGAAGACTGGTCCGAATTCACAGAATAACAAGCGTGATATTTTTCTAACACGAGTTGACCAGAAGAATGAGGGGGAACAATGAGTCGGCAGTTTGGGACATATGACCTTGTTCTACGTTCAGGGGTTGATCCAACCACCGGAGGTGTCGCAGTTTGTGGATTTACTACGGCCGGAATGGTCGGAGTTATAGCAACCTCACACATCATCGAATCACTTGGGTTGACTCAATTAGGAACTGTTATGGATGAACGATTTCCTGCAGTTGCCCTTATCCAAAATGAAGTTCCTCGACACCCAGTTAGAGTCTATCAGGGGAATGGAATTGGAGTCTTCACAGCCGAAATTCAATTTGAAAAAGAACAAGACATTGCCTTTGGATCAACCGTTTTGGAATGGTTTACCGCCGGTGGATTTGAACAACTCATCATTATCGATGGAATTTTAAAGCCGGAAAAAGAAGTACAAGGCGAAGGTTTGTTTGCTGTTGGAGCATCTGAGAAGGCAAGAAAGCGATTGAAAGAGATGGATTTACACACAATACAACGAGGAATTGTTTCTGGAATTACTGGCTTCTTATTGAGTGAAGGCGATCGCCTCAATCTTGATATTACAGCCCTTCTTTCAGAAGCGAGCCCAATGTATCCCGATGTTCGTGCTGCAGCTGTTGCCATTGAAGCAATCACAGAAATGACTGGTGTCGATATTCCACTTTCCAAGATGCTTGAAAGCGCAAGAGAAATTGAACATTCTGTTCAGGAGATTATTCAGAACTCCACACCACTTCTACCTTCACCAAGCGATGATGATGTTGAAAACGATCCATCATTCGGTTAAATCCATTTTACGCACCATCTCTAAGACCACTTCATACGGTGCTTTTGTTGCGATATACGGCCTTAGGCTAGGAACTCGAGCAGTAAGGTGACCTTCTTCGTTTAAGGCTGAGATAAGGTCGATCATCGAAGGCATTGATGCCGCCTTTGCCCAGGGAGCAATCTGATCGTACGGTAGCAGAAGATGTTCAGATGAAAGCAAGGAAGATGCATCTGAGATGTAGCGAACAGACCGTCTCAATTCACGTTCTGCATAGACTTGGTCAAGTTCACTCCATTCTAATCCAATTCCTGGCACAGAATTCAAGTCCCCCTCGTTAGGTAAACAGCACTTGACCGCATGATTCTCGGTCATCCGACTTGTAATGTCCTCATTCCATAATGAGCCAATCCACATCGGTCCACTCGAACGTTCAATCTGTTCGGGAGTTGGGTGTTTTTCGAATGTGTAGGGGATATCATCGTGCCGAACTCGCCACCCCATAAGGTGACGATTTTCATCAGCACCTTGCTTGCTCTTACGAACAAGAACTGAAACGCGAACATGATGGCCATCAAAGAGGGCAAGAATCGGCTCAATCGATCGATCTAATCGTGCTGCACTTGTTGCGATCGTTCCAAGTAAGACCCGTACAGCATCATCGTGAGCGTAATGATCGACAATCCCATTATGGCCGTATCTTCTTTTTCCTGACGTCGATGAAGACCCAGTAAGGGCTGCTGTATCTGTTGCAGTCACTTCGAGAACGCCAACACGCCCAAGACCCTGTAGGGCAGTATCAAGAAATTGTACAGGTGAACCGAATGGGTCGAGGTCAATCCATTGAAATGAGCCTTGAATCATTGCCATTCGAGCATCATAACGTTGGAAATGAATTCCATTTTCTGTAATGTGTTCAGTTGGTATCTGTTCGTCGTCAAGTTCAGGAAAGACCCCATTTGTCCTGTTCTTCCGAACGGAGGATAACGCCCAATCCAACGCTTCAGAATCGAGGTCATTTGCTGTAATATGGAGGCGGTCTTGAAGGCCAGGAGAAATTTCATTTCTCCATCTTCTTACTCGAATACCAGTAGCGCACAATGCATCAAGAGCGCGTATTGGGCGTTCGCCAACGAGCCAACCATGTTCAAGCGCATCTTGTAACAAGAGAACAGATCTGGTTCGAGCAGGTGCCATTGCAGGATTCATGAACCCAGTTCCAGACTTTGCTACTGGCCCTCTTGGCATATGGGAAGGGCGCTCTTGATCAGATTGAAGATGAACAATAGTTCGACCTTCTAGCCAAAGATGACCAGGCCAACCAGCAGGGTCATCAGCTCCAGTAAAGGTATCGGCCATGGTCAATGGAACTGATTCTTCTTCTTGACCGCACCGCATCAATAGTGTTGAAACACAACATTTGAATTTACATGGGTAACTCTGTGTCCATCATCATGAACATGGCCAATAATCTGAGCTCCTGAATTCTTTTCTGCAAGGAAATTAAGAATGGCTTCGCTCGAATCTTTTGATACAGCAAGGACCATGCCCAATCCCATATTGAATGTGCGATGCATCTCCAAATCAGTGACATTTCCATTCGATTTCAGCCAGACAAATTCAGGAGGTATCGGCAGAGGGCTTTCGATATGCCATCCCAGTGAATCATGTAATCGAAGAAGATTGGAGAGTCCTCCGCCAGTGATGTGAGCGATTCCATGAACATCGTGAACAGTACCATTTTCTGCTTTTAGGTGGTGGAGCAAGTTGACCACAGGATCGCAATAGATACGGGTTGGTGTCAACAGCACTTCGGCAAAAGTAGGATTTCCTTCGGTCCATCTGGTAATCTCTCTCCCCTCAAACGTAGGATCAAATGGACAAGCATCTTCGTAACCCAGCCCACTATGCTTGATGATGTTTCGAACAAGAGAAAACCCATTTGAATGGATTCCAGACGATGGGAGCCCGATCAGTACATCCCCTGCCTGTAGAGTTTCGCCAGTAATTGCATCATCCTTTGCTAGAAATCCAAGAGCAGTTCCTGAGAGGTCAAGTTCCGTAACGATTCCTGGTAGTGAAGCGGTTTCCCCTCCAGCCAAAGTTACGTTTGCTAGTTCGCAAGCTTTCGCAAGAGATGCCCCAACTGCAGCATGAACTTCAGGGTCGGGTTTTGGGACTGCTATGTAATCGACAAAGGCAATTGGTTCAGCACCGACACAGAGGAGATCATTGACATTCATCGCCATGCAATCGATTCCAACACTTCCCCACTGTTTGACAGCCGTTGCGATTTGTAATTTACTTCCAACCCCATCCGTGGCCATAGCAAGAAGATGATTTCCAAATTCAATGAGGCCTCCAAAGCCACCAGGTAAATCGACAGGTGCCCCTGGCGTCCCCGCCTTCCTTGTGGAACGTTGTAGTGAACCGATCAATGAAGCGACAGCAGCCCCTTCAAGGTCAATATCAACGCCGCTAGAAGCATAATCCATTGAGTCGCTCATACCGTTCCCAGAGCAAGACGTTTCATGAATCAATCGTTTGTGAATACAAGGCGTTAGCACCCTCAATAATTGAACTGTGAGACTCTGATAGGCGATGCCCATCATCAACTTTGTGAAATTGTAGAATATCACTTCCTGAACGTTCTGCATATTCAAGACTGCAAGAAATAGGGACGATGTCATCTCCAATCCCATGAATGATAACTGTAGGCAGGCCTTTCGGTGCGACGAGTACCGTGTCATCATCTACAGGTTCTTCTTTTAGATGCAGTGCAGGGGCACAAAGAAGAAGCCCAGAAAATTGTTTTGGCATTCTCATTGCAATAATTGCAGCGGTAAGGCCACCATAACTTGAGCCAGCTAGGATTGGCTTGTTGTCTCTATGATTGCAGATATTCTCCAAGAGGGCCACTCTTTCACTTAGAATCATTCCCTGAAAGTCTGGAGCAAGGACTTCAAATCCTGCTGCCCTCAAAGCCTGTATTTTACTTCCATTGGGCGTGCCTTCAAGTCCATGAGCGAATATAATCATGAATGAACTCAGACGTTCACGTGTTATCAATTTATTGAGAGAAAACCGTCCCAATATTAAGCGGCTTCATTGCAAGAAATACTCTCCGGAGGAGTTCCACTAGCACCAATATTTTACTCCAAAAAGCAGATGACGCCACTACAATTCTCCAGTGGAAACAAAGGGGGGGATTTGATTGAGCGCGCTTTCTATAAACTGTAGCCCATTATGTTCAACTCCACGCGGTGTGAATACTATGATTCAGGATTTCGATTTAACAGCCCGCTGGTCAACTCTCCTTCACGCTCATTTCACTGAAGATGTCCATAACATCGCCCAACTTTGGCCAGATGTTCAAAGTTTGGAAGTTTCTTACCAAATCATCGAGGGTTTTGATCACGATTTCGCACAGAGTATACTCAGTCAACCCGAACTTCACTATGATGCTTCAAACAGAGCTCTACGAGAACTTCTTGCAGATGTTGGGCATGGATCAATCCATCCGTGGGTTCGAATCGTCCATCTTCCAAGCGATCAAGTACGAACTGTATCTCAACTTCGTTCAGACGATATAGGAGCTATGTTGGCTATTGATGCAGTCATAACAAAGATTTCTGGAGTACGCCCAAGAATGTATTCAGCGACATTCAAATGCGTAGCCTGTGAACACTTGATCACAATCAATCAACCCAATGAACAAGAACTCATTCAGCCGATGGAATGCACTCAAATCGACGGCGGTTGCGGATTTACGAACAGGCAAACAAGATTCCAGTTACTTCATGATAGATCCGTTCTCATCAACTCCCAGTTTATTGAACTTCAAGAACTTCCGGAACAAGTTAGAGGCGGCGCCCAGCCAGAGCGACTAAGGTGCATTGTCGAACATGATTTGACAGGAGTGGGCAACCCAGGCGATCGAGTAAAAGGAAATGGCGTACTCTTTATTCGTTCTCAAAGAAGGCATGGAAAGGACACCCCGGTTTTCGATATTTTCCTTAGAATTCAATCACTTGAACGCCAGAATCTTGCGCTCGAAGAGATTGTTGTTTCCGATGTTGAGGAAGCTCAAATCCGTGAACTGGCAAGTGCTCCAGACATCTATGATCGTTTATCGAAATCTATCGCTCCATCGATTTTTGGTATGGAGAAAATCAAGGAAACATTGCTGCTTCAACTCTTTGGAGGAGTAGCCCGACTCAATCCAGACGGAACGAGAAACCGTGGTGATATTCACATTCTGTTAATGGGTGATCCAGGAGTTGCAAAATCTCAACTTTTGTCATACATGGGGTCGATTTCCCCTCGTGGTCGTTTTACATCAGGCATGTCTGCATCTGCGGCAGGACTTACGGCAGCAGCAGTTCAGGATTCGAGTGCTGATGGTCGCTGGACGCTTGAGGCTGGCGCACTCGTTCTTGCAGACCAAGGACTTGCTGCTATTGACGAATTTGACAAGATGAACCAATCCGATCGTTCAAGTATGCACGAAGCGATGGAACAACAACGAATTTCAATTTCAAAAGCAGGAATCAATGCCAGTTTGAGAACTCGATGTGCTGTTCTTGCTGCAGCGAATCCGAAAGCCGGCCGTTTTCAACCAGTATCTGAGGTTCCATTTACGGGCCAGATCAATCTCGACCCCCCTCTCATTTCTCGGTTCGATGTCATCTGGTTATTGACTGACGAGCCGTCAGAAGACAAAGATGCAAAGATTGCAGGACATATCGTCAACAACCGGTTCTCAGGAACAAGTGAATTGCTCGT
>DAKQ01000161.1 GCA_002496635.1 Euryarchaeota archaeon UBA82
TCCATCCAAGTTGTTCACAAGCATCTCGAACAGCATCAATATCAGTTCCATCATGGTCGCCGGGAGGTCGGATGTTGATGATTGAGTTCTTACTTTCATCCATTTTACGCACATCCAGTAATATTCGAGCAAGGGTCTTGGATGAACCAAATTCAGGTCGGCTATGGGTTCGTAATACATCACCAACTGCGGTGACCTTGCCTGGAATTGAAGCAACCTCTTGTGTCGTTGTTGCGTTCTCCATGCAGGATGCAATATTCAGTCCGACTTGTGGGAGAACCGACAAAATCAACTTTGAATCAAGTCGACTAATGGCCCATTCGAGTCTACGAATCATCGCTTGCTCCTTTTGGTTCGCTTCCAAATCCATCCCTGTGAATGTTTTGTCATATCGAAGAGCTTGATTATTTCCAAATTGGAATTCGATAACAAATCGCTGACGGAGTAGGGTTTCTTCTGGTCCAATCGAAATCAAGCCTGATGCGATTTCCTTTGCCCATCCATCGACAGTGAGCGAATCAGCAGAACCTGGAAGGTCTAGGATCGGTTTTTGATACTGACGAGAAACTGTGCTTTGAGTCGTCCCTAGCATGTTTGCTATATCCATTTGAGACCAACCTTGTGATCGTAATTCTCGCGATAGTTGCATGTGTAATCGTGTAAGCCATTTGTCTCCGTTCTCTCCTAGCATGATGTTACGAAAAGGCTCGGGTTATTCAATGTATTTACTCCATCATGCGTTATGCATAAATCATTGGACTTCATGATTCAACAGGGACGTTCAAAGACCCTATTGGACAGTATTATGTTCATGGGGGCTGAGGAATTTCTTGATGAGGTATTATTTCGTGTCAAAGATTTCTTGAATCGTTCTCAGAAAGAGGGGGTCATTCGAACTAATTTGCCTCATGATTCACTCGGGAAAACAATGGATCTAAAACTGCCAATAGAAGGCCATGGTATTGAGACTGCTTTGGATGATATTGATTCAGTTCTTCGCCATTCAGTTCACACAACAGCTCCTGGGTTCATGAATCCGTTATGGGGTGGGATATCCATTGCTTCGATTGCTGGAGAATTGGTTACTGCTGCGACAAATACGGCAATGTATACCTATGAAATCGCACCAGTAGCTACGTTAATCGAATCCACCATCATATCACGAATGGGTGAACTGGCAGGATTTTCAACATCCAAAGGGACTTTGACAACAGGTGGCTCGAATGGGAATATGCTTGGTTTGCTTTGTGCAAGGCAATCAATGGATCAAAAATCATCATCTCTCGGATTTGATGGGCGCAATTCTGTTGTTTTTGTCTCTGAAGAGGCGCATTATTCGTATAGCATAGCGGCTAATGTAATTGGCATAGGTTTCATGAATTTAATCAAAGTACGATGTGACGAAGATGGAAGAATGCGACCAGACTCTCTAGAAGAAGAGATTCAAAGAGCACTAAATTCTGGACAACGTCCATTCGCAGTACTTGCAACGAGTGGCACAACCGTTAGAGGATCGTTTGACCCTCTCCGCGCCCTCGCTGAAATCTCTCATCGACACAATCTTTGGATGCATGTTGATGCTGCATGGGGCGGTGCTTGTCTGTTTTCGAACCAATACCGTTCTTTGATGGATGGACTTGAACTTGCTGACAGCTTTTGTTGGGATGCGCATAAAATGATGGGCATACCACTAATTTGCTCCGCATTTATTGTCAAAGATGGAGACATTCTACGTCAGGTGTGTTCGACTGGTGCCACTCAAGCCCACTATCTCTATCATGGCGAAGCAGAGGATGTCGATCTTGGACGTTACTCACTGCAATGTGGCCGGAGAAATGATGCCCTTAAGTTATGGCTTGCATGGCGAGAGATTGGAGATGCTGGTTGGGCAACAATGATCGATCGATTTATGGAGCTTGCAACCTATCTTGAACTAAAAGTAGAAGCAACACCTGAGTTGGAAATGGTCTCATCACGGATGTGGACAAATGTTTGTTTCCGCTATGTTGGGAGTACTGATTCAGAAAAACTCAATGAACTCAATTCGGAATTGCGTCACAGACTATTGCAAGATGGACGATTTATGGTCAGTAAGAGTACTATTAACGAACAGATTATCTTTCGTTCAGTTATTTCAAATAATCAGATTACAGAACAGAGTCTCGATTCCTATATTGAACGAATCGTGGAATTGGGGCGGGATATTGAGAGAGGCCTTCCCTCTCAGTAGTTAATGGAACAAAACTTTGAGAACTAAAACGGAGTAGTGTAAGTATGACCAATGATGAACCAGTGAGGACTGCTCTTTTTGAAGAACATAAAATGATGGGCGGGAATCTTGTAGATTTCCACGGGTTTGAATTGCCAATATGGTATTCAAACATCAAGTCAGAACATATCGCAACACGTGAAGGTGCAGGAATCTTCGATGTATCTCACATGGGTACATTTCGTTTCTCTGGTGAACGTGTTATGGAGTGGTTACAATCATGCGCAACACAGAACGTGACTTCGGTTTCACCAGGTAGATGTGCTTACAC
>DAKQ01000145.1 GCA_002496635.1 Euryarchaeota archaeon UBA82
TAGCGTTACATATGGCTCATAGTAGAGATCGATGCTGTGTACCAGGGTTATGCTTTTGACTTGTGTAGATAAGTGAATAACGATTTATTCAAGAGCCGAGTTTACACAGATTCAAGTATGGCTGATTTAGTCGAGACAATAGACGAGCGAGGCATGACTGTTTCACCAGTATTGCCTGATGATTGTAAGAATTTCCTTATTGATATCGATGGCACAATTTGTGAAGACATTCCCAATGAGGAGACACATCGAATGGCAACTGCGGAATGCTTTGAAGGAGTTGTTGAACAAATTAACAAGTGGTACGATGAAGGTCATCAAATATGCTTCTTTACTGCAAGAGGTGAGGAGCACAGAGCAGTGACCGAAGAATGGCTCGTTAGGCATGGTTTTAAGTGGCATACCTGCTTATTTGGCAAGCCACGAGGAGGCAATTATCACTGGATAGACAATCACATAGTTAGGGCAACAAGATTCAACTCCAAAATGACTGATTTCATCAAAAAGATGGTCGAAGTCGAAGTATTTGACGACTAAACTCTTGGCATTTATTCTTCTTCAGCTGTCCTTCCATTGCGAAAAAAGAACCACATAGCGAAAGGAATCGACCAAAAGAATCCCCCCGCTGCACCCATAGCAACCACCGTCGCTAGGGTAATTGGTTCAAAGTTTGGCATTCCGAAGATAGGCCCAAGTAAAGGAAGTATCGATGTAACACACCCGACTGGAATTAGAATTTTGAGGCTAACTTCGGGCCAATTAGCGCTTTTCGATAATTGATTGACAATGGATGCAGAAAGCACTGCCAATAAAAACCAACCACCGCATAATATTGCAGGTGATTCTGGATCAACTTCAGGAAGAATAAATACAACAAGAATCAATATTGCGAGTATTGCCCCGGTGGCCGCTCCGGAAAAGAGGATGTGTTTCCAATTCACAGTCACTCCTAGCATTGGTTTTTTTTAATATCAAAGGTAAGAAATTAGGCACATACTTCGTTTATTGATGAAACTCCAATGGATTGACCTTGCAAGCAAGGTATGTGAGTTTTGCACAGGCACTGTTTTGCATCCTCCTCAATAACAATATGTGTTGGACGCTACAAGTGCAGATTTATTTTTGATCCTGCCCTTTCGTTTCAACGTGCCAGACGAAGTACGTCTTGTCATCAAGAATCATTTCAGACTTGTAGACCATTCCGTATCGGCTTGGCTTAATAGTTCCATCAAAGGTAAATTGCAATCGCAGTGTTCCATCTTCATTCGACTTGAGCAAGCCCATACCATCCTGAACTCCACCGTAAGGAGCTGCCCCGTAGCGCTTCAGATTTGCTTCAATATACGTCTCTTCAAACTTGGAGTCATACTTTGGTGACATTTCTGTTACTTGAATGACCTCTGTACTCTTCGTTTTTCGGTTGTATGGGCAAACAACACTTTTCACTACGAATGGGTCTCGTTTAGTTCCTGTTCCGCTCTTGAATGGTGGAGTTGCAGTAACGTATTCAGCACGGATTCCTACACGCTCTTGTCGTCGTGTCAAGATGAGCGGAACCACGATTATGAAGGCGAGAATGAGGAAGATAAGTGGGAAACAGATTGGTTGGAACGGATTCTTGTTCTTCTCAGGAGCCTCTTCGTATTGGCGGAAGATGTAACATTCACCATTGGATTCAATCTTTGGAACAGATGAGCGGTTGTATGGATCGCCACCACATTCCAATTCGAACGAATCATTGAATCCATCACCGTCGTCATCGAAATCGGCTTCGAAAAGGCCGAGGCGTGTCGCATTGTTCGCCAATCCATCGAGGTCGTAATCTTCAGCAATTGAAAGATTGAATGTGGTCGACATGGTTGCTCCAGTCAACGTATTTTGTGCTGTTACAGTGTAGGTTGTGAGGTTTGAAGGAGCGAATGGAACACCGTAGATTGTTCCATTTCCAGAGGAAGAGCGTGCGAGTGTGTCCCCGCTGAAGATGAGGCCGTATGGAAGTCGAGGAGAGATTGTCCACACATCAACGGTCATGCCCGTGACCAGTGGCATAACTGAGATGTTTCGCTGTCCTTGTAGGAACTCGAACTCACCAGTTCCATAGACGACTGAAAGAACTTCAAAGAAGTCACAGATTCCATCACCATCGCTGTCAACAGGTGTATCCATCGCATCCTTAGGGTTCGTTTGACCACAATCAGCTTCTTCGATGTCTGTCCAGTTGTCGTTATCATCGTCTTGATCTTCGACCAATCCTGTTGAAGAAACGCCATCCAATTCGTCAGGCATTCCATCTCCATCTGTATCAAGCCAAGCAGCAGCATCGTTCGGGAATGCGTCTGGACCAGCTTCACAGTAATCGACTGGTAAGGCAGGAGATATTGGACCGTCACAGATGCCATCACCATCGGTATCAGCATTCCAGGAATCGGTTCCAGTATTGTTTTGGTCAACGTACGTGGATGTGTTTGTTTCAACAACGTTCAACAAACCATCACCATCGACGTCATCGTCTAATTCGTTACAGATGTAGTCGCCATCAAGATCTCTCGGTACTGAAGTAACATCGAGCGAGTCAGAGATACAATCATCTTCCATAATATCTGTGAAGTTATCATTATCATCATCCAAATCTTCAATCAAACCGCCCAATGAGTTGTAATCAACTGGGAGTTGATTTGGCATTCCATCCAAATCCGTATCCTCAAGAACTTCGAGTTGGATTTCAAAGAGGTCATTGAACAAACTGCTGTTCGCATAAATGGTGAAATTCGTTAACGGAAGTACAACCGTTGGCGTTCCCCAAATTGTTCCGTTGTCTTGTCCAAAGAAGAGTCCTGTTGGTAAATCAGGACTGATTTCATAGATTGAACCAGTGATTAAGGAAGTTACCTCAAACACGGACATTTCAGAATTATTGAGCAGATAGATTGGTCCCAGTGAGACATTGTAGGCCAAATCTTCAATCGTTACATTCACAGTAACAGTCATCGAACCAACATCGTTTGAGGCTGTAATTTCATACAAGGTACGATTCATGATTTCTGTAGGAACGCCACTGAATACACCTGTGGACGTATCAAACCGCAGACCCGCGGAAGGTTGAGGCGTAATGGAATAGAGTGTGACTGACCCACCAGTGGAAAGTGGTTGCATAGTAAGAACACTCGAGTTGTTGAGGAGGACTGAATCAGACGGTACGTATGCAATCATTGGAACTTGATCGAGAACTGTGATGTTGATTTGAGTGGTTGCAGTTCCACCAGAGTTTGTTGCAGAAACAGTGTATACGACGAGAGAGCGGACTTCAGTAGGCGTTCCGTTGATCAATCCTGTTGATTCGTTGAACGTAAGTCCGGGGCTGAGTTGTGGTGAAATCGACCATGTGAGAATAGGTCCACCGAGATTAACAGGGAGCCAATCGTTCATCAACGTGTCATTTGTTAACGTCATATTCACTGGAGTGTAGGATATTTCTGGGATGATATCAAGAACGGTGATGTTGATGTATGCAACGATTGACCCGCCACTGTTGTTTGCCCATATCGTATATTGAGAACGATCTTGTATCGAAAGAGGCGTCCCGTTAATGATTCCTTCAATGAAACTGAGTCCATTTGGAATTGAAGGTTCAATCTCCCATGTATCGATTATTCCACCAGTAACAGTTGGCTGCAAAACAGACATTGTGGTGTTACGTGTCAACATTAAGTCGTCTGGACTGTATTCAATCTCAGGAGCTGGTTCGTTGATGGTGATGTTGATCGAAGTGGAGGAGGAACCGCCACTGTTGTTCGCCCATACGACGTACTGGGTACGATTAGAGTTCACAGTCGGTGAACCTGAAATCGTACCATTGACAAAGACCAGTCCGTTTGGTAGAGCTGGTTCAATTGCCCACGTTTCTGGAATTCCACCCGAAATGGTTGGCAACCAAGCAAACGTTTGTTCCGTTCGAATGAACGTTTGATTCTCAGGGTTGTAGAACAAGTCGACAACCGGCTCAAGGATGGTGATGTTGATGGTGTGCGTTACTGAACCGCCTGATGTATTCGCATAAATCGTGAACATCGTCAACGTCAAGTTCACCGTTGGCGTACCCGAAAGAACACCATCAGCAAAGTTCAGTCCTGCTGGAATCGATGGATGGATGCCCCATATCTCAGCGTTTCCACCTGTGACGGTTGGATGAAGTGTGGTCATGGCAATGCTTCGAACCAACGTGAGATTCTCTGGATTGTAGTCCAAAGTAACGATTGGCTCAAGGATGGTGATGTTGATGGTGTGTGTTACTGAACCGCCTGTGGTGTTGGCATAGATGGTGAACATGGTCGTACTCAAGTTCACTGTTGGTGTTCCTGAAAGAACACCATCAGCAAAGTTCAGTCCTGCTGGAATCGGTGGATGGATCCCCCATGTCTCAACGTTTCCACCTATGACCGTTGGATACAGTGTCGTCATCGCATCAGAACGAACCAATGTGAGGTTCTCTGGATTGTAGTCCAATGTGACGGTCGGCTCAAGGATGGTAATGTTGATCTGTGCACTCGTTGAACCACCGCTGTTATTGGCGTAAATTGTGTAGGCAGTCGTAGTCATATTCACTGTGGCTACACCGTACAGCGTACCGTTGTTCGGGTCGAGGAACAGGCCGTTCGGGAGTGTCGCGTTGATGCTCCACGATGTGATCTCGCCTGGACCAGAAAGCGTCGGTGCAAGAGGGAGATTGCTACTGGATTGGCCTCTGGTCAGCGTCAGATTCTCTGGAGAATAGGAAACCATCGGTACTTGATCGTTGACCGTGATGTTGATGCTGACGTTGAATGAACCGCCAGTGTTGTTACCGTATACGGTGTAATTTGTGGTAGCCCATAGCTCGGTTGCTGTTCCCCAAATCGTTCCATTATTGGTGCCGAAGTCGAGACCTGCGGGCAATGTACCCATCAAGACCCATACTGTTGGAGCATCTGCACCATTCGGAACCGTTG
>DAKQ01000017.1:0-5520 GCA_002496635.1 Euryarchaeota archaeon UBA82
TGGGTAGATGCTGAAGAAGAAGAAGATCTCTACATTGCTCCAAGACCGTTCGTTCTTCCTGAAACTGTGCCAAGTGGCAAGTTTGCTGGCCGACCAGTAACTCACGAAAAGATTCGATGGGTCAATCTCGGAGAACCTGGTGAATCCAATGCAGCTCTTGAAGCAGAAGTTCGAATGCCAAATGGTACAATTCAAGTTGCTAAGTTGGAAGTTCCACTCCTCTTCGGAGCAGAACACACCCACGTTGAAATCGACCCGCAACTGGTGCTTGGTGTATGTGCATCTCTCATTCCGTACCCAGAACACAACTCAACCCCTCGTGTTACTGGTGGTACTGCAATGGTCAAGCAATCACTCGGTTTGCCTAGCGCAAACTACCGTCTGCGCCCGGACACACGTGCTCACATCTTGCATTACCCTCATCGTTCAATTGTCCGAACAGATGCAATGAAGACCACAAACTTCGATGAGCGACCTGGTGGTCAGAACTTCATCGTTGCAATCATGTCTCTACATGGCTACAACATGCAAGACGCTGTCATCATGAATCGAGCATCAGTCGATCGTGGCCTTGGACGTTCAACCTTCAACCGAACCTACAACGCAGAACGCCGCCGATTCCCAGGTGGTCAAGTTGAAGAGATCGAAAAGCCTGGAAACAAGCTTACTGAAGTAAAAGGATTGAAACCTGCTGAAGCATACTTCCACTTGGAAGATGACGGATTGCCTCTCCCTGAAACATATCTCGAAGGCGGAGATGTCCTCGTTGGAAAGACGAGCCCTCCTCGATTCCTCGAAGAATCCAACAGTGGTGCTTTCCTCATGGCACAAGAGCGTCGAGAATCTTCAATGCTCGTTCGCCATGGAGAGAAGGGATGGGTCGACAACGTATACGTCACCGAATCTGACAACTCAGGTCGTCTTGTTCGTGTTATGGTTCGAAGCCACAAGGTTCCCGAAGTCGGCGATAAATTCGCTTCCCGTCACGGACAAAAAGGTGTTATTGGAAGACTCGTTGAGCCTGAAGATATGCCATTTACACAAGATGGTGTCGTTCCTGATTTGATTATCAACCCTCACGCGATTCCATCACGTATGACAGTAGCACACGTACTGGAAATGATCGGTGGTAAGGTTGGTGCTATGGAAGGACGTCGTATCGACGGAACTGCATTCCGTGGAGAAAAGGAAAGCAGCCTACGTGATGGACTTGTTCGAAACGGGCTTGCTCACACTGGCCGTGAAATCATGGTAAATGGAGAAACAGGTGAATCATACCCTGCTGAAATTTTCGTTGGATGTATCTATTACCAGAGACTCCACCATCTTGTCAGTTCCAAGATTCACGCCCGTTCCCGTGGCCGTGTTCAAATTCTTACCCGTCAACCAACCGAAGGTCGTGCCCGTCAAGGTGGTCTACGATTTGGTGAGATGGAGCGTGACTGTCTGATTGCACACGGTGCTTCGATGGTCATCAAAGACCGTCTACTCGATGAGTCTGACGGAATTGACATGTTTGTATGTGCTCAATCAGGGCACATTGCATGGTACGATCCAAAACGTCGAACCTACGTCAGTCCAGTTCATGGAGATGGTGCAGAAGTCTACAAGGTACAGACTTCTTATGCATTCAAACTTCTACTGGATGAAATGAAGAGTCTCGGGGTTGCTATGCGACTTGAACTGGAGGACCGAAGATGAGCCGAAGAACAACACTAATCCCAAAGCGAATTGCACAAATTCGCTTCAGCTTGATGGACCCGAGTGAAATCCGTAAGATGTCATCTGTGGAAGTCAAAACTCCGGATACCTACAAGGATGATGGGCGCCCATACAACCAAGGATTGATGGATTCTCACATGGGTGTTATCGAACCTGGTTTGGTTTGTCCAACTGACAACTGTAAGTATGACGAATCACCTGGTCACTTTGGACATATTCAACTTGAACTTCCGGTCATTCACATCGGTTTCGTAAACCTCATCAAGACAGCATTGAAGTCGACATGTAACTCTTGTAGTCACGTTCTCCTTCACTCCGCAAAGGAGACTCACCCTTCGAACCCAGAACTATCTGAACAAGATTACTACCGATCTCGTATCCGTGATATCATCACCAAGCACGGTGTTGGTTCAACAGAATTCTCAAGCATCATCAAGGAAGTCGAGAAGATTGCATCTGCAAAGAACCGACGTACTTGTATGCACTGTGGAGCTCTTCAAGGAGAAATCCGTCTTGACAAGCCAACCACATTCAAGGAGAAGACTGAGAATGCTACAACCGGTGGAAAAGAGACTGAGAGAAAGATGAATCCTCGTGACGTTCGTGAGTGGCTTGCAAGCATTCCACCAGAACACTTGATTTTCATTGGAATGGATAAGCAAAACCGACCAGAATGGACTGTTTTGAAGGTTCTACCAGTTCCTCCTATTACCGTTCGACCATCGATTACACTTGACAGTGGAGACCGTTCAGAGGACGACTTGACACACAAACTTGTTGACGTTCTACGTATCAACCAACGTTTGCAGGAGAACCGTGATTCTGGTGCACCTCAATTGATTGTTGAAGATCTTTGGGAACTTCTCCAGTACCACGTTACAACCTACTTCGATAACCAAACATCTGGTATTCCTCCTGCACGACACCGATCTGGCCGTACATTGAAGACTCTGACACAACGACTCAAGGGTAAGGAAGGACGTTTCCGTTCCAACCTATCCGGTAAGCGTGTTAACTTCTGTGCACGTTCCGTTATCTCTCCTGATCCATACCTTGGAATCAATGAAGTTGGTGTTCCTAAGAAGGTTGCAAAGGAATTGACCGTACCTATTCGTGTTACTCTTCGTAACAGAGAACAGATGCGACAAATGATTCTACGTGGTCCTGATGTCCATCCAGGTGTGAACTACATCGTTCGTGGTGACGGCCGACGTGTTCGAATCAACCCTCGAAGCCGTTTGATCAATGCTGGTTTCCGATGTCACAATCCAGAATGCCACTCTGGAGACGCACTGAAGGGTGAACCATATCCTGGACTAGCATATGGATTGAACCAAGTTCTCTTTGCACCGAACTTCCTGCCAGGTTTGGTTGTTCGTGAAATCCAGAACCTCGAAGGAAGTGGACTTGACGAAGTTACCTATGCGGTCGATGATGATGCAACGCTTCGTAATCTCCGTGGAGAAGACGAACACGGCCATCCTCTGCCTGAAGATGATCCTCGTGCAGTTCTTCATTACCGATGGTTGCACGAACTTGGTCAAGCAGACAATCCGGATCCTGAACCGTTCCCAGAACATCTTGAACTTCGTTGCCCTCACTGTGGTAGCCCTAGTGATGAGTACGATATGCCAACACCAGTCGAAGATCGTCTCTCGACTCTCGATGTACGTGGTAATCCAAAGCCAGGTATGCAAGTAGAACGCCACCTAATTGATGGAGACGTTGCGATCTTCAATCGACAACCATCTCTTCACAGAATGTCGATGATGGTTCACGAAGTGCGTGTTATGGAAGGACATACATTCCGATTCAACCTCGCAGTATGTACTCCTTACAACGCTGATTTCGATGGTGACGAGATGAACCTTCACGTTATTCAGTCTGAAGAAGCACGTGCAGAAGCAAAGATTCTGATGAGAGTGCAAGAGCACATCCTCACACCTCGTTATGGTGGAGCAGTTATTGGTGGTATACACGATCACATTTCTGGTGCTTACCTTCTTTCACGCCCGGGAACAACCGTACTCAAATCCCATGGTCTTGAGATGCTCGGAAGTATTGATTATATCGGAGAACTGCCTGAGATTATCAAAGATGAAAATGGAAAGGATGCATTCAGAGGTCACGATTTGATTTCCCTGATTATCCCTGATAACATCAATCTTCACTTCATGTCCAGAAGCCGTGATGAAGTTCACGTCCAAAACGGAAACGTTACAGGAACTCTCGACAAGCGTGCTATTGGTGCTGAAGACGGTCGTTTGTTGGACGCTATCGTCCAGACAAATGGTTCAGAAAAAGGAGCACAATTCCTTAATGAATTTACTCGACTTTCAATTGCAGCTTGTACATCTCTTGGATTTACAACGGGAATTGATGACGAAGATTTGACCGCAGAGGCGCTTGATGCTATCCATGCAGCAAACGCTGAAGCTGGTGAACTTGTTAACAAAGAACTTGCACACTTCGAATCTGCTAAGGGAGATCCTCGAAAGTACGAACCTCGTGCTGGTCGAACAATGCGTGAAACTCTTGAAGAGAACATCATGGTTATGCTCGATGAAGGAAAGCAAGCTGCTGGTGACGTTGCGAAGAATGAATTGAATCAATCTGGTTCAACAAACGCTGCTGTAAACATGGCGATTTCTGGTGCTCGTGGTTCAATGGATAACCTGAACATGATGGCTGGTTCGATTGGACAAGCAAAGGTTCGTGGAAAGCGTCTCGAACGTGGATACGACGACCGTGTTCTTCCTCACTTCAAGCGTGGAGGACGTGGCGCAGAAGACCGTGGATTCATCTCCGGTTCCTTCAAGCGTGGACTTGAGCCAACTGAGTTCTTTATGCTCTCCGTTTCTGGAAGAGAATCTCTTGTCGATACAGCGGTTCGTACGTCCAAGTCTGGATACATGCAACGCCGATTGATTAACGCAATGGATGATCTCAAGGTTTTCAACGATGATATGCTCTCTGTTCGAAACACTGCAAACCGTATTATCCAATTCTCATATGGAGAAGATGGAATTGACCCAAGCCGTGGTGTTCATGGATCTGCTTTCAATATCGATGTTATCATCGATGGCGCCCTTGGTACCGATGGAGTAACAGTCGTTACCCGTGAAAGTCTAGAACGTGAAGAGCGTGAAGACGACCTTGGTGCTTGGGACGATGAGTCTACTGAAGTCGATTATGATGGAGGTGACAACTGATGGTCGTTAAGAGTGCAACCAAGAAGAAGCTCATGGATTTGGGCATTGCAGAAAACTTTGCTCACACACTAGCAAACGATCGTAAGTGGGATGATGTAAAGATTCTCACCGCACAAGAAATCGCTCAGATTTGTGAAACCGATTCAGAAACCTCTGCCACAATTCGTGGAACTATTGACGGTGCAATGAAGAAGAATCGTGCAAGTGGCTCTGAAGCTACAGGTCCAGTTACTCAAGTTCGTAAGATGCGTCCTAGAGGAACTCGAACCCGTTCTCGTGCAAAGACTGCAGTCGATCTCGATGTCTATAACGTTGAGAAGAAACTTCGCTCTTTTGACGATGAACTTGCAGATGACAAAGTCTTCCAGGCTCTTAATGCAGCAGTTGATAACATGGGTACAAACCGATTCAGTGGTAAAATCATCCATGACATGACTCTTGCAATCCACAAGCGCGGTCTCAAGAAATTGACGAAGAAACAAGCTTCCGATGTCATTAATGATGCATACGCTGCTCTGGACAAAGCCAGTATCGATCCATTCGAAGCTGCAGGCATTATCACCGCTCAATCAATTGGAGAACCAGG
>DAKQ01000017.1:5832-14364 GCA_002496635.1 Euryarchaeota archaeon UBA82
GAACCAGGTACACAGATGACCATGCGTACGTTCCACTATGCGGGTGTTGCTACGGTTAACGTTACCCAAGGGCTACCTCGTATCATCGAGATTGTCGATGCGCGTAAGGTTCCGAGTACGCCGACCATGATTATTCGTTTGATGCCAGACAAGAACTCTCCTGAAGAAGCACAGAAACTTGCTGCATCTCTTGAGATTACAACTACTGCAAACATTTCTCAAATTGAAACAGACGTTGCTCAGCGACGACTTGTTCTCAAGTTGAACAAAGGAAACCTCAAGCAAAAGAACATGACTGGTATGGAGGTTAAGGATAAACTCGAAAGAGCACTTCGACTCTATGTACAAGCTGATAAGGAAAAGAATCCAGGTATACTGACTATTATTCCTGGTGTTCACAACGAAGAAGATCTTGCTGAATTGCAGGATAATCCTCCGTCCTACACCATGCTTCTACAACTTGAAGAAAAGATTCGTGACATGCGTCTGAAGGGTATTCCTAGCATTGAGCGTGCAAACGTCCAATACGATGACAAAAACGGTGAATACTATCTTTCCACCATTGGATCAAATCTCTCAAGAGTAAGCGAAATTGAATCGATCGATCGTTCTCGTACATACACGAACAATATCATTGAGATTTTCAATTACCTCGGCATCGAATCTGCTCGTCAAGCGATTATCAACGAACTTGAAGCAACTCTGCTCAGTGCTCGTCTTGAAGTCGACGTTCGCCACCTTCTCATGGTAGCAGACGTCATGACCTCTGAAGGTGAAGTACGTGCGATTGGTCGACACGGTGTTTCAGGAACCAAGCACAGTATTCTTGCTCGTGCTGCGTTCGAAGTCACAGTTAACCACTTGCTCAAGGCAGGTATCATTGGTGAAACAGATCGTCTTACTGGTGTCGCAGAGAACATTATCGTTGGACAACCAATTTCCCTGGGAACAGGTAGTGTTGAGTTGTTCTACATCCCTGAGGAATGATTCCAACCATGAGAAACACATGTGGAGAATGGAGGAAGTAAAATGGATCTAAGCCGACAATTAAAGACAGCAATTACAACTGGTAGCCTACTTTTTGGACAACGACAAACTCTCGAAGCTTGTGCACGAGGGGATGCAAGATTAGTGGTCATTGCCGCTAATTGCCCAACCGATTACATCGATGACCTTCGGGCAAAACATCCAGAAGTAACAGTGCATCAAGCACATATCGTCAATCGTGATCTTGGGGTTGCTTGTGGTAAGCCATTCAGTATCTCTACTTTATGTGTAGTCGATGCAGGCGACAGTGATTTGCTTCAACTCGATGACAATATGTCCTGATTTGTCTACTCGACAAATGAAAGGCTTGATGTCTGTTAAGGGTATGGCTTACACATGCGCACGCATGTTAATGCAGCAACAGCCCTACTTTTGACAGCCTTGATGCTGACATCCCTTCTCGTAATTCAACAACCTACTCCTGTTGAAGTACTACCGGAAGAAGATGTGAGTTTCGATGAACCACTGCTTACTTCTGGTCGCTCTTTGAGTACCTCTATTCTCGCTACTGGTAGTGGAGCAAATAACGAAGATGGGGAACATATCGAAGCTCTTCCAAATGGAGGTTGGGTCATTGGTTCCGAATACAATTCAACATTAACTTATGGAACCAAAACCTTGTCACCATCTTCACCGTATGCAAACGAATTCTTTATTGCAATGATGGACGACAAAGGTGCTTGGTCAAATCTTATTGGGGCTAATCACAATTATGGTAGCGGAGGAATTTCTTTTCTAACAGACATCACTCTAGGCATGGCTGGTGAAATTTTTGTATCCGGATATTATTATGGAGAAATTGCTTTCGGCGCACCTACTCCAAACACCCTTATCTCAAACCTCAATCCAAATTATCACGCTGAGGGTTTCATTGCAAAAGCCGACCCAATGGGTAATTGGATGTGGGCGAAAGCTTTCACAACGCTTGTCAATGGTAGTGGAGAGAATAGCCTTACATCAGCTATGCAAGTTGACATGATGGGTAATCTCTTTTTGACAGGTACATTCCAAGGAGAGACCGATTTTGGTGGAATGAGTTTGAATGCAACAAGTCAGGACGTTTACCTTGCTAAATTCGATGGTAATCAAGGCACTCTTAGTTGGGTGATATATGGAGGAGGTATAGGAGCAGACAGCGTTTTGGACATGGCAATTACTCCAGGTAACGGCGTAAAACTAGCAACTTATACTGATGGGCTTTCCCAATGGGGGTCAAATACATACATTGCAGTTGGAAATCTTGACGCAGTTATCATTGAAGTCGATCCTAATGGAGCAGTATTAGGGACAACTGGGATGGGTACAAGTGGTCAATCTACGCTCGTCTTACAGATTAAAGTCGATGGAGCAGGTGACACCTACCTCTCAGGAACATTTGGAGGAACTTTGTCAAGTGGTGGTTGGACAGCAACAGCTACGTATGGTGGGAATGATATTTTCATTGCCAAGAGTGCTACTAATCAGGCAAATAGTTGGGCTACTGTTGCAGGAACAAGTTCAACCGATGAACCACAAGGCATGGCGATTACTTCCAATGGCGGCGTTATGTTTGGAGGATATCTAACTGCGACATTCTATGCTGGCTCGAAATCACTTTCAAATCAAAATCATGATGGATTTGTTGTCGGTCTTTCTTCGAATGGAGCTGTTGATTGGATTGAACGAATTGGCGGCTCACAATATGATTATGTATTTGGTATGGCATCGAATAGTTCTGATTACATCGGAGTTTCCGGTGGCTTCTCAGGGTCTATGACTCACAAGGGCAAGCAAGTGACTTCAGGTGGACTTCGCGATGTTTACGCATGGATTTTCGACCCGTCTTCTCTCAAAGATACTGATGGCGATGGAGTCTTAGACTCGGCTCCAGATAATTGCCCTACTGTCTCAAATTCAGATCAGGCAAATACTGATGGTGATTCAGAAGGAGATGCATGTGATTCAGATGATGACAACGACGGCCTAACAGATAATTTCCCGGACAACTGTCCACGAAATGGTGAATTTAATTGGACCAGTTCTCGTGACTTCAACGACCCAGCCTCATCAACAGATTGGGATAACGATGGATGTAAAGATGATTCAACAGAAGATACTGATGATGATAATGATGGAGTTACAGACGGAGTAGATGAATGCCCGAGAACAAGTTACGCTCCACCTCGACCAACATGGATCTCTGATTCGGCAACGGATATTGATGGCGATGGATGCCGCGATTCTGATGAAGATACAGATGATGATGGAGACGGCTTTGAAGACGCTGCGGACGATTGTCCAACAGTGATTGGCACCTCTACGATGGGTACGGAAGGGTGTCTCGATTCAGATGGAGATATGTGGTCAGATACGACCGACGACTGTCCTAATCAAGCTGGAAATTCCACTGCTAGCGGGCTCAATGCTTGTCCTGATGGCGATGGCGATGGCTGGGCTGATACAATCGATGATCGTCCTACTGACCCAACTGTCTGGAGTGATTCAGATGATGATGGCTATGGAGACAATCTTGGAAGTACTCCAGCAGATGCTTGTCCAGATACTCCTGGAACCTCTACTGTAGATCGATTTGGTTGCGTTGACGCTGACGGTGATGGCCTTTCGACTCCTACTGCAGGATGGGGTGTCGACAGTGGTGCTGATGCATTCCCGAGCGATGCTACACAATGGTCAGACTTTGATGAGGATGGCTTTGGAGACAATTACGGGAATTCAACATGGTTAGACCGGCCCGAAAATTGGGTTGGTGAACTCATCACTGGTGCTACAGATCAAGACGCATGTCCAATGCAACCTGGGACAAGTTGGCAAAATGGAATTCTTGGCTGTCCAGACTCCGATGGAGATGGATGGTGGGATGTACAAGATGCATTCCCTAGCGAACCAACCCAATGGATTGATGTTGATGGCGATGGTTATGGGGATAACCAATCTGGTGTAGATCCTGATGCTTGTCTAAATATTGCAGGTAATTCAACAATTGATCGACTTGGCTGTACTGATACTGACGGCGATGGCCGCTCCGATCCTGAACTCTCATGGACCGTAGTAAACGGAGCAGACGAGTTTAGACTTGAACCCACTCAATGGTTCGATACTGATGATGATGGCTATGGTGATGAAATTAATGGATTCGAAGGAGACAGTTGCCCAGAGGTCTATGGATTGTCTAAATTAGATAGGTTTGGTTGCCTCGATACTGATCGAGATGGATATTCAGACCCAGATGGAAATTGGACTCTTGCTGATGGAGCTGATGCTTACGTGGACGATCCGTTCACTCACATATTTGTAGAACCTGAACCGAAAGAGTCTGATGAAGAGAACTTCTTTGCTAGCCCTCTTATGCTCGTCGTGTATGGTCTTGTTGTGCTTGTTCTCGCTGGATTAGGTTTCATGATGACTCGAAAGGGAGATGGAGCAGATGTTGCTAAACAACTACCTACTCAGGGAATGCAGCAACCGATGCAGCAACAAGTGGTTATGCCAGCGGCACAACAGAATCCATACGTCCAGCCAATACAAACTCAAACATATGCTCAAGCCGCAGTGGCACCACCTACTCCTCAGCCTGATCCTGCCAGAGAATATTACAATGGATTGATCGCTCAAGGATATCCTCCTGAATCTGCTGCAAGTTACACGACGCAGTACTTCCCTGGATTCCAAGCCTAACCCTCTCTTAGTTTGAGTGACACATTCAAGGCTTGGCCATAGGTCAGTTGGCCATGGGCACCCTGGAATCACTTGATTGGGCTCGTCGTTTTCTCGATGAAACTCCAGGTGATTCAGAAATTGGCTGCCCAATGCTGTCTTGCTCAAGTTAGGAATGATGAAGACACTGTAATGCTCGTTCTTAGAGGAACTGCTATGAACAAATCATACGCACCGCTGAATAATGAAGCTTAGACTCCATCAATTTCTTTCCAAATGCGGAGAGTTTTCATCCAAAGGTGATGTGAAAAAAGCAATTTGGGATGGAGATGTGACAATCAATGATTCAATTATCAAGAATATTGCTTACGAATTCAACCCTGCGAAACGTTCAGTGAAATACAGAGGAAAAGAATTATTCCTCCCATCCAATGATGTATATTTCCTTCTTAACAAACCTGCAGGTTACATCTGCTCCAGATTGAATTCACAAGAACTTGAATTGAATAAGACATCGATATATGAGCTTTTTCGAAACGCAGTAGAACCCTCTGTCTATGAGACATTGGTTACTGTTGGAAGACTTGATGAAGAGACAACAGGCTTTCTTTTAGTTACAACCGATGGAAAGTTAGTTCACTCGATTACAGATCCAGCCAAGAAGATTAGGAAGACATACCGTGTTGAAACAGAATCCAAAATTACTGAGCGTCAACTCCAATCAATACGTAATGGAGTATCGGTTTCAGTTGTTGAATATGGTTCACGAGAACAGTTTAGAACCCGCCCGGCAACAATTGAATTAGAGCACAAATCATGTGCAATACTTACCATTGATGAGGGTAAGAAACGACAGATTCGAAGGATGTTCACTTCACTTGATAATCACGTCACGCAACTGCATCGACTCGGTACTGAAGGAATGCAATTAGACGATTTCAATTTAGACGAAGGTGAGTTTTGTTCCGTAACTCTTGATGAGATCAATCAAGCCATCTTTTTCTGATTAGAACAATCGCTTGGTTAGATCAAACACATATCGAATTCCGATAATGAATAGAATTGCAACGAACACTTGCATGATACGCTGTTCTGAAACCTTGGCAATACCAACCCTTGCTCCAATATTAGCTGCTATAATCACAACAAAAGGCAACAGTAGAATGAGGATAATATTTGATTCTAAAACCTCCCATTGACCTTCGTTCAATGCGAATAGATGGGCGATAATTGACAATGGAATGACGAACATCATGATGTGAAGGCTGGTTCCAATTGCTTTCCGAGATTGAAGTGATCCGTAGGTTCTGAGTACAGGGACATAGATTGCACCAGCTCCTATTGCCAGAACCGATGATAACATGCCTCCAATACCAACGCCAATCCGCAATGGCATTGTCGAAACGCTTTCTTCCACGGTATCCTTTTTGCCACGGGAACGTATTGTTTTGATGATAGCCCATGTGATAAATCCAAGACTCAGTACCTTGAATAATACATCAAAGGATCCACTTAAGGAGGCGACAAGAACAACCCCTATTATTGCTCCTGGCAACGCTCCAACGAGGCTTTCTTTGAGGCGGATATCAGAATAAAAACCTTCTTTCCTGTGGCGTAATCCAGATCCATACGCTACAGTGCCAGACAAGCCGAGAGAAACGATTAGTAATGCTCCATTGATTTCCCATCCTGCTCCATAATGAAGAAGTGGTGCAAAGAGCAATCCTCCACCTAATCCGAGTGGTGCGAACAAGAAGCCAATGAACGCGCTGCCGAGTAGAACCAAGGCAATTGTCAAAGCGTCCATGAGTGTTGGAAATTGTTGTTGCATATCATATCAGCGGAGTTTTACAATACTTTCATATGGTTTGTTGTAAGGGTTAGATTCATGTCTGCAATGATAATTGGTTTAGCCGTCGGAGGATTCCTCTTCCTTATCCTTTTGATTTGGTTTTTCTCAACATGGAATCGATTGGTTCGACTTGAAGAGAACGTGAATAAATCATGGGCTGATATCGATGTATTGCTCAAGCAACGTTACGACATGATTCCAAATCTTGTTGAGACAGTTAAGGGATACGCATCCCATGAAAAAGAAATCTTTGATGCGTTTGCAGTAGCACGCCAAGCTGCGGCTGGTGCATTGGCTCAAGGAGATGTAAAGGGTGTTGGAGCAGCAGAAAGCACACTTGCTGGCCTTATTCCACGAATCAATATGGTTGCAGAACAATATCCTGATCTGAAGGCAAATGCATCCTTCGTAGAACTCCAGAAGCAACTTGTAGCTCTAGAAAACCAAGTCGCTGACCGAAGAGAGTTCTACAATGCATCTGCTACAAACTTCAATGCAGCCATTCAAATGATTCCTACAAATATCGTTGCAGGAATGAAAGGCTGTGTACGCAGAGACCTTTTCGAAGTCAAAGGAATCGAGCGAGAGAACGTCAAGATATCCTTCTGAGTACATGGAATCAACAAATCAACTCAAGTTGATTGTATGGAGAGTCATGGATGTTCCTCGTAATCGGTCACAGTTCTCTCGCCATTGAGTTGGCTCGTTGGTGCTCGAAGAGACGACTGACAAGAATCATAGGACTTGCTTCTGAAATGGGTATTGTTGAAGATGTGGGTGAATGTGAAGTACTCCCGCTTCCTTCTCAGATGCCTGCTGCAGAATTACCTGACAGTGGACACCATCCAACAGCTGTGATTCTTGTTGATGCCGATGTCTTAAGCGATTCAATTCCTTTGCTGGCGCTTCGAGGTCGATGGCCAGAAGTCCCTCTACTCACGACTGAAGCAGAAGGTATCGATGATTCAGTTGATGGAATTGATACGGATGAAATTATTGCTGCTGCTTATCGAGAGAAAATCCGTTCCTGGGAACGTCATGCTGGTGCTAAGGTTCTCGAAACTTACCTCAAGGGATTGGACAAAGGTTCCAAAGTAGCAATCTTTTGTCACGACAATCCAGATCCCGATGCTTTAGCCTCTGCTTTAGCAATGGAAGCCGTCTGTACCTCGCTTGGACATTTGCCCACAATTTACCATGGCGGTCAGATTGAGCATCAGCAAAACCAAGCTATGGTTCGGCTCCTTGAGATTCCTCTGCGTCGACTTATTCTCGATTGGGAACTTGAAGATGTCCTAAATGAAGCCGATTGCATCGTTACCGTTGACTTCCATCAACCTGGTGCAAATAATATCTTGCCAGAGGAATGCGTCCCTCATGTCATCATTGATCACCATACATCTGATAAGCCTGTTACAGCCGATATCGCCTTCCTACGTCCAGAATACTCTGCAACATCATCCCTTATTGCGAATCTATTGATGAACATGAGTGTCGATATGACTCCACGTCTTGCAACTGCTCTTTCATTTGGTATCCGTACAGATACACTTTCCTTTACTCGCTCATTCAATCCAGTTGACTTACGAGCATTAATGTGGCTAAATACATGGGTCGATTCTGAATTACTTATCTCTATAGAAGCGCCTCTAAAGAACTATGAAACACTCGATACGTTCACGCAAGCCTTAGCAAATAAGATCCATGAAGAGTCTCTAATCCTTGCGCCGATTCCACAATTAAAGAGTCGAGACGATTTATCTCAAGTCGCTGATTTCTTATTCGCTACAAAAGGAACTGATGTCGTTGTTGTGTATGGGATACAGAGAAACAAAGTATTGCTCTCTGCACGAAGCCGACGAGAAAATCTGCATCTTGGATTATCATTATCCAAGCAGTTCCCCGAGGGTCAGGCCGGTGGGCATAAGGGGCTAGCAGGAGGGCAGATTCTGTTTGAAACGCTTGGTTTTGAAGAATTT
>DAKQ01000125.1 GCA_002496635.1 Euryarchaeota archaeon UBA82
GAGGTTTTGATTGACGAACGGGATGAGTATCTTGCTGCAAATATTCAGGAACTGAGATCTGAAGGGAAGGTTCTCGCAGTAATAGGAGCAGGACACATCGAAGGAGTTGCTGAGCGCCTACGAGATGGAGATGTATCTGATGAACAACGGATGCAGGAATTGAAACACATTGCACCACCGAATTCTGCATGGAAAGTTGTCAAGTGGGGGATACCTGTCTTGATGGTGGGGCTTTTTGCTTGGATCGCATCACAAGGAGATGTTGCATCGTTGAAGAATGCTGCAATTACTTGGCTTGGCCTTAATGCGGCTCTGGCGGCACTTGGAGCACTACTCGCCAGAGGTCATCCACTTGCGATACTGACTGCAGCTATTGCTAGTCCCATCACGTCACTGAACCCCATGTTGGCTGCTGGTTGGTTTGCCGGTTTAGTCCAACTAAAAGTGGCTGCTCCTTCGACGAAAGAATTGCAAGAATTTCTCAAACTTGATCGATTATCACTGTTCTGGAAGAACAAAGTCGGTAGAGTCTTACTCGTCACAGCACTAGCCAATTTAGGCTCCACTGCAGGTGCATGGATTGCAGGTAGCGCGATAATTGGTAGTTTGGTTTAGTCATCGATTCCATCAAAGCGATCGAGAGTTCTACTCATATTGGATATCTCGTCACGTAGACGATCTTTCTCTCTTGAACTAAGAGTGGCATCTTTGAGTTGCTTCTCTAAATCCTCAACGTATGCCTTCAACGAATCGCGTTCTTCACGGTAGAACTTCTCATCCTTAGACATCTGTACACGTGCAGCTTTTTGTCGTGCTCTCTTACGGCGCTGTGCAGTATCAGTAGTGGCCCCAGGGGTGGCATTCAATTCAATCGAGGTTGGGAATGGAATCTCTATCCCCTCGTCTGCAAAGCGATCGAATACATTCTGTAATATCCAGTCTCTTGCAGGCCATTGATCAGCGTAATTATCAATCCAAGCATATATTCTGAAGTCTACAGAATAGTCTCCAAGGCCCACAAGTAGTACACGTGGCATTGGATCATCAACCGTGTATGGACATGATTTTGCGATTTCCATCAACACCTGTTTGACATGAGGGGGTTCCTCACCATAAGCAGCAGCAACATCAATCAGGAGGTTGATGCGACGAGGCTCACCATCTCCCCCACCACGAGCCATGTTGACTATCTTGGCCTGTACCAAAGTATTGTTTGGAATCACAACTAATTCCTCTGAATGTGAGAGGAGTTTTGTTGAGAGTATGCCAGTTGATACTACACGACCTTCGGTGCCATCAACAATGATTCGATCCCCAACATCGAATGGACTATCCATTGCAAGCATGAATGAGTTCAGAATGTTACCAATCGTATGTTGAAGTGAAAGACCAATTATCAGTGAAAACAATGCAAATGAAGCAAGTATTCCAGTAATATCAAAGCTCAACTCTTTGAGAATCGCATTGATACCAATTAACCATATGATCATCCTAGCAATAATGCTGACAAAGTGATTTCCACCAGTAACCGAGACACCACTTTTCTTGTTGCTATTAAACCACGCCATTAGAGGAGGGGTTGCCACCTTTACAGTGTTTGATATCATCATTGTCAGCAATAAAATGTAAATTGAGTTTACAAAGGGGAATATTGAATCAAGCAAATCTGGGTTGACCCAAATCAATGACAGATTAAAACAAATAATACCAAAGAAAATCACTACTTTAGATTCCAGTGCAATGTATAGATCGTTGTCCCATCCTGCCTTCGAAGCATTGACCAATTCAGCAACCCTTCGCAATACGAAACGTTTCAGAGTGTAGATTGCCAATAAGCTCAGGCCTATTGATATGAGTAGTCTGTAGTACCAGGCTAAACCATCCAGTATATCCATTGCATCTGTAAAAATTTCACCTACAGTCACCATTTTCTCACTCATCCTTACTAGCATTCAATTCCTTGGCTTGCTGAGCCCACTTGTCTCGTCGCACCCTGCCTCTAAAGAACTCGATTGCTACGTTGACCTGCTCTTCGATTTCTGCAGTCATCTTGGACACTTGTTCAAAGGTGTAGATGCCCAGGGCATTGAGTTTCTCTTCAATAAATGGTCCAATTCCTTTGATTTTCTGCAAGTTATCCTTGTCCGATTCTTTGGCGACACCGAGCGTCTTGAAATCGATGAATTCTGCTTTAGCTGCGACTCGAGCAAGTTCGGCTTCCTTCTTGGAAAGACCTTCCATCTTTTGCTCCATTTCTGCCATCTTGGCTGCCATCTTTTCTTCCATTTCTGCAAGGCGTTGCTCTGCATCTCTCTGTGCTAATGCTGCGGCTTCTTTGTTGGCTTGACGCTCTGCGGCTTCTTTCTCTTTAGCAACTAATTGCTTAGCTTTCATTTCAGCCTCAGCCTTGGCTTTGGCTTCCGCTTCAATTCGAGCCTTGGTTTCGGCCTCTTTACGGACCTTTTCTTCAACCGCTGCTCTCATCTTCTTCTCCTTTTCAGCCTCTTTCGCCACCTGAGCAATTGCCTCTGCTTTGGCCTCTTCACGAATTCGAGCCTCCTCGAACTTCCGTGCTTCGGCTTTCGAATCTTCGCTAACCTTTCGATCGCTTGGAGAGTCCCAAGTTTCGACATTCCACTGGAAGTATACAGAAGATACTCCGCACTTAATCAGCCCCTCATAATCGAAACCGCCTTCTGGGCTGTTTCCGAAACTGTCATCGAACTTCAAGCGGAATCGGATGGAACCATTGCCCTCGCCATCATCATCGTCGACCTCGATTGAATCCATAGTGAATCGGCCATTGTTTTCATGATTGTTCATATCGTTGAATCGAATGATACTACCTGCATCGAGATTGTCAATAGTGATGAGTTCCTTGCTCTCCACAGTTGAACCACGAGCCAATCCTTCAATTGGTTCGAGCATGAATGGATCTTCACGGGTGCCGACACCGAATACGAACACGGGCTTCGACGTCGTGTGTTCAGGCTCCGCATCTCTGTACTTCTGAATCATTGTCAAGACGGATATGTCCCTACCCCGAAGTAGTACCAGGAGGAGCAATAGAAGCAGTAGCAAGAGGATACAGCATGCAGTCCAACTGAGATATTGGTTCGATACAGAATTCGACTCATCAGTAGAATCTTCATCGATTTCGCCTTCAATTTCAGGTTCATCGTTCGCATCACAGATTCCGTTTTCATTGGCATCCACCGGGATACTGGTGGCGTTGAGAGGTTCTGTTCCACAATCAATCTCAACGGTATCGTTCCAACCATCTCCATCATCATCCATATCTTCGGTAAGGTTTCCAAAGTATGGTGAGTACAAAATATTGTCAGGATCCCCATCACCATCTGTATCGGTGTGGGCACCGGAGTCTAACGGATATGCGTCATCTGCATCGGGTGAGCCATCGTTGTCATCGTCGTCATCCAATAGGTCACAAGATTGGTCTGCATCATTGTCATCGGGTATGCTTGTCGGATCCATCGGATCTGTACCACAGGCATTCTCTAGGCCATCAGCCCAGCCATCACCATCGGTATCAGATTCAAGAGCATCACAGACGCCGTTGCCATCCAAGTCTGATGGAGTGTCATTGGCATCCTCAGGGTCAGACATACAGATGGCTTCCTCTTCATCGGTGAAGCCATCTTCATCATCGTCTTCATCAATCGAGTTGCACAACTCATCGCCATCTGTGTCCTGTGGTGTACTGGATTCATCCATTCCATCATTCGAACACAGGTCTTCCATTTCGTCAGACCAACCGTCGTTGTCATCGTCTTCATCATAGATATCTGGCAAACCATCCAGGTCATTGTCAGTCAGTACTGACACCATGATGGTATAGGTTGCACTGTTTTCTGAATTGTTGGCCCAAACAGTGTACACAGTTGGGTCCAGGAGTTCGGTGGGCGTCCCTGAGATTACACCCGTATGCGTCGTTGAACGCGCAGGGCTGACACCATCGAAGTTCAATCCCAATGGCAATGCAGGGCTAATCTCCCATGTGTCGATGTCTCCACCTGCAGCGTAAGGGACGAAGTCAAGCATGGTGACATTGAGTGAAAGCTCAAGGACGGCGGATGGATAGACCATGAGAATCATCGAACCATCATCGTCATCCATGCTGTCACAAATACCATCGTTGTCTGAATCGAAAGGTCTGCTGTTTGGATCACTGGCATCGGTTTCACATTGCACCTCGTAATCATCATACCAACCGTCACCATCTGAATCAGGGTCTGATTCATCCGGAATCCCGTCGCCATCCAAATCGGGTAAGATGACAATGGTCAGGGTGGTTGATGAATTGGCATCCAAATCAAATCCTTGAGCGAAGACCGTGTAAGTTTCCAAATCCGTCAATGTCGTCGGTGTTCCCCAAATGGTTCCGTTCGCAGTTCCAAACTCTAGACCGTCTGGCAAATCAGGAGTAATCGACCAGGTAATCGGCACGGCGCCAAGTGAGGACGGGTAGACGGTCAAAATTGGATGATCAATGGCCAAACGCTGCTCATCGTAGGGGTAGAATACGTACATTCCAGTTCCGTTGATGGCTATAGAGATGGTTACGTTGGCGCTACCACCCGAGTTGTTTGCCCAAATGGTATAGTTGGCCGCAGGAGTATTCCCAATGGGAATTCCTGAGATGATTCCCTCCTCACCCAAGGTCAACCCAAAGGGCAAATCAGGTGAGACCTCCCAAGTCTCAACCATACCACCCAAGTTGGTTGGAACCAATGGGTTGATCGGAGCCTCCTTGGGGAATTCATATTCTGTATCCGAATACGAAATTACTGGAAGTGGTTCCACCACAGTTAGCGTGAATTCTGAGCCTTCGTTGCAAAGTCCCCAACTGTTGCAAGACTTCAGAGTAAAGACTGCAGTCGTCATGTTCCCTGTTGGCGTACCCGAAAGAACACCCGTGACAGGGTCCAAGGTCACACCTGCAGGTAGTGCAGGTTCAGAGAAAAACGATGCCACATATTGCGGCGTGGTAATCGTCGGAGTCACTGTGACAATCGCATCTCCAAGGGTGACCGTTTGAGTCATGTTGTCATCCCAACTCACAGTCGGTGCCTCAGGTGCAATTCCAAAGGTGATGTTGACCGAAATGGTTCGAGTCACCGGTGAACTGATGGTCGCATTCAGCATGTAGGTTGCATTCGCAACCATTTGATTGGGCGTTCCGATGAGAAGTCCAGTGTTTGTTTGTAAACTCAATCCAGAAGGTGGGCTTGGATACAAGGTCCAACTGGTGTAACTTGTGCATGAAATCGTAGCATAACCACTGCAAGGCGAACCCATGGCAGGCAAGTAGACATTCGAATTGTTTCCAATCAGGGTGTGATTCGCAGCATGGTCCGCAGAACCGAACATTCGGAACAACTGCGTCGAAGAAGGAGTGGTTTGTCCGCTACTGTAAGTATTCAATAGCGTGTTCCTGCCCCAATTGGCACCTCTCATATTTGCAGTAAAATACACTTGCCCAAAGTGATCGGTCCCTATATCAGAGACAGCACCATACGATGACCCCCAACTTGATCCAGTGTAGTATGCCAAATCACCATCGTCTGAAAGACCAAACATCTTCCAATACTGCGGGGAGTTATCAGTATCGATGAGGATATTGACCATTCCATCGCCATCAACTGTAGAATACATGCTCCCGCTCGATGACTGGGAACCCCAAGCATCGCCCAACATTTGAGCCCAATGTTGAGTACCATCCGTTCCCAATCGCATGGCTGCGACGTAATACGAATCCTCGATGTCTAGAATGGTACCATCCATGTTTAGTGTGCAACCACTGCTGCAGTAGCCGTTAAACTGGGCTGTCGCAAACAGCATGCTTCCATCACTCAAGGTTTCCAAAATTGCATTGTCGCTGTTTGTACTCATCGGATTGGACGATTGAGTGATATTCTTCGCCCATTGCCAATTTCCTGAAGCATCCACATGGGCAAGATACCGATAATAGTTGGAATTGTGTGTGATTTGATTCCCATCGAAATCCAATCCGTAATTTGTCGTACCGGTGATTGTGGCTGAACCGTCAGGGTGAGATACGACCTTGACGTTGCTATATTCAGTGCCACAGCTACTGTAAGGGTGCGCACCCTGAGCCCAAGCGCCATTTCCATTGCCATCCAACCGAACAACAAATGCACGGAGGTTGCCGTGACAGCTCGTACCCATATCTAGATCCATGCCGGCGAAGGTAATGTTGTTTCCAGAGCTAACAGTATATGCTCCACCCGAAATCGTAACGTTCCCGTTGGGATCTACGACCATGTCGGTGGAGAGAACTGTTGGGTAGCTGGAAGTGCGGGTTCCAGATGAAGAGGTTACCCATAGTAAATTCCCACTTGAATCCAATTTCATGACCATGGAATCATAATAATTCACCGTGCTGACGTATTCTTCCACATTCATGGCCTTGATTTCAACGTCACAGTTTGAACTGTATGCAAGGCCATAGAAATTCACCAGAACGTATGCATTGCCCTGAGAATCGCTCGTCATTTCTCGAACTTGACCGTTGCAAAGTTGTGCAGAAACCACCCAATCCCAAGTTCCATCCAAGCCGCGCTTGGCAACGAAAACATCGTCAGAATCTACAGCATATCCGTTCACCCAATGGGTG
>DAKQ01000114.1:0-5651 GCA_002496635.1 Euryarchaeota archaeon UBA82
CTTTGCTGCTACAATGTCAACTGCTGATAGCCAAGTCTTAGCATGTACCGCAGCAATTACTGATGATGTAAAGCCCGAATGGCGTGAAGATCACAAAACAACGAAGAAAGTCACGTTGGTCATGGCTGCCTTTGCCACTGCGATTTCAATTGGAGGCCTCTACATTCCAGGCGGAGATTCTGTATTCAAGTTAGTTGTACTAGCAGTATACGGACTTGGAAGCGTTTTTGTCCCATTACTCATTATTCGATGGGCTGGTTTCAAACCCGACTCCACTCATTCAATCGTAATGATGGTCTCAGCATTCTCAGCCGTCATACTTTGGTCGATGTTGCCCGCAATAATGGGTTGGAAAACCATTGCGGGCGCAGATGGAATATTCCCTTCGGTTCCAGGAATGGGTGCTGCCTTCCTCGCTCACTTCCTCATGTGTGCGTTTAGAGAAACATCCGATTCAAACCCATTAGGTCGATTCAAGATACCTGAGGCAAGAAAGAGCCAGATGATTGGGTATGGTATTGCTCTTCTCTTCGTAACTGGAGTTGCTGAAGCCAGTTACGCAATCTATGCGCCTGAGGATAGCCCTTCTAACGCCGATAAGGGTGAAATTGGAGTATATGCGATAAACGGGAACATTACTTATCACGAAATCGGTTCCGGGGGTGAATACATCAATGATGGGGCGATGATTACCATCGAAGCAAGTTCAGATGATGGAAATCTCAACGGTTTGAATATAGTAGGATTCAGAGTCGTCTCATCACATGTTGATGACGAGCCGAATGGCAATCCTATAACGTGTGCTGGCGTTTCTAATGAAGATGATTTGGTGTCCGTATCGGGCGGCATTGGTCAGAACATTTCTTCGAATTCTGGCACAGAATCTCCACTTTGGACATATGGGCTCTTCATACCAGATATTCTTAACGAAACGTTAACACTCTCGATTGCGGATATTGAGAATCTCTTAGATGCCGGTTCAACTGGGTTTGGAGAGTATTCATTTGATATTGAAGTCAGCACAAATGCTGGTTCTCGCCCAGGCTGTAACAAACAAGATGAGGGGGAACAAGTCGATTGGGCCATTGAACTCATCTCTCTTGAGTATGAAATAAGTGAAGTTACAGAGTGATTTTCTGACCCTCTGTACTCACTCTCCAACCGAGTTGTATAATCTTTTGATACTCGCTGCCGTCCTCCTGATAAACAGGATTGGTGTGGTTAAAATGGGTGAAATAAATCTCAGGATCTCCGCTTTGCCTCTCCCCTAACCTTGACAGTGAGTCCTGTATGGTTGGATGGGGAACAACCGACATATCTCGGCCTTGAAGTTCATCTCCTGACCAAAATGTTCCATCGAGTAATGCATGAGTGATGTCAAGATCCTTCAGCCATGCTCGAATTGAAGATGCATTGTGTGCAGTAAGTGTTTGATCCCATGAATCATGGTCTGTCAAAAAAAGAACTGATTGGTCGTTCCCTCGAATGATAAATGCATGCATATCTGAGAGTTCTGCTCTATGAGGAATTTTAATCGATTCGATGACAATATCATCGATCTCAACACGTCCAATTTCCATCAAATTAAACACGCCTTGTTCTAACAACAATGCCCATGCAGGAGTGGATTTGATGAGATCTTGCATCGATTGACTGCTGTGTAAAGGGATTCCTCTAGCGCTCATTGTTTCTCTACCAAACAGGCCTAGTCCATCCACATGGCCAAGATGGGCATGTGTCAAAAACAGCCGATCAATCGTTGATTCTCCAAATATCTTGAGTTGTCGGCCAAGGTCTCTGGTCGCTTCGATGAGAATTTTTGTCCCATTCTCTGTTTTGATGCCAAGTGAGACTGGGGCACGATAATCTGCTGCTGAAAGGCCGCTACAACATGCTCGTTGACAGCCGGGTTGTGGCCTCCCACCATCTTGAGCAATTCCGAGGACTGTGAGGGTCGCCATGCCAACAAAATGCCGTTGGGCTCCTACATGATAGAGATATATGCGAAGGGAAGACCTCAAGCGAGACCCCTTGTTGGATTGGATTGGGGAGAATATGGCCAAACCAGCACAAGTTACCTTCCCTGGTCAAAAACAAAGGATGCGAATGCGTGGTACAAAACATGCAAATGATGCTACTGCGAAGCGTCTGAGTCGTCAACTAAGGCTCTTGCTCGAAGACCCTGACGCTTGTCTACCAACCATGACTTGGAAAGGAAGATTGAGTTGGGGGCGAAAAGACCCAGTCTCAAAAACCCTCAAAGATTTGAAGAAAATCATTGCCAATAAGGATGACCCTTCTCGGCTATCAAAACGAATGCTTGCGAAGAGAGGAGATCCTGTTGGTAAGGCTCTTGCAGGCTCTCTTCACGCTGCTCATGATTCAGATATCACAATAGTTGGGAATTTCAAATCTCCAAATTTTGGAACCGGCTCATTTGTTCGGAGAGGAGATGGAAAGCAAGGATATCTTGCTGGATTACAGAATCATCACAACCTAACACTTCGCCTTCTCCCTTGGGAAGACCATGCCCGTAAAGGAATGTACTTCTTCTCTTGGGAGGGTGGTTTCGTCTGCACTGGACCCAATCCAACCCCTCCTTCTGGATGGCTTGAGGATGTTCTCAAACGTTCTCGTTTTGATTTTAAACATGAACTCGTTGATGGCGTCGATGTGTTTGTTACGGGAGACATTAGCCCCCATGATGTCTTAAACAGCATTCCATCCAATGAAGGATGGGTTCGCCTTACATTCAACCATGGACCGGTTGTTGGTATCGATCTCCAATCATTACGAGCAACAGGCGAGAAAGAGAGTGCTTTCGTCCATCATCTCGCCCTTTCTATGCTCCCTCCACTGCTGACATCGGTTGTTGATATTGATGCTATGTGGATACCGCTGGGATGGAATCCTGAAAACGAACTCCCTAAAAGCGCAGTTGAAGGATTGGAGAAGATTGTTTCTGGCTGGCATGGCCTCACTGTTCCTGAAGGAAGTTTGAGTATGGCCTGCCAACGTGCAGTACTTGATTCCTTAGATTCAGGGTTACTTTTGGGTTCATCATGGTGTGAAGGATCTTCAATCGAAGAAATTCTGACAGCATTATCTGGAATGGCTGGCGCTGATGATGAGAAAGCATTGGCTGCGGGTGTGTTTCTTCATGCTATGCAAGAATCAAGCGAAGGAATTCGAATTGATTCACGTGGGGGGCTCCGCGAACGTGAAGGGAATATCATCGAGGTTATGGAAGGTGCAAATCTAAGTGATGCCGTGAATGCTTTGTGGGAAGAAAATGGGCACGCAGGCCTCGACCACATAGGCATTCAAGGAGATGAAGCGGAAATTATCTGGAAGCAACAACTGAAGAAACCAAAGCCACTCAAAAATTTCCTCAAGAGCCTTGGAACTGCACGAGAGAAAGCTCAGAAGAAAGCGAAATTCCCATTCTCCAAAGAACAGATACCTGGTCCAACTGGTTCAATTCACGACTTAATATTGACAGGACTGTTGGAAGGGCCTGGAATTGCTGAACGTATCGCAACATCACGTCATGATGGTATCGATGAATCTGCTGCTGGATGGGCGTGGTTGTGTGCTGCAGGGCGTTCAACTGGCCAGGATTGGCATTTTGAATCACTTGCAAGAGACCGTGGTGGAGCATGGATGGCAGCTACGAAGGTTTTGCTCAATGCAGGAAAGAACCTTCTCGATTCCCAAGATGCTGATCGAACTGAATTTATGGATGCGTTGAACAATCTGCATACTGCTACAGGACAACAAGAGTCCTTGCCTTCACTGTGAGAGTGCTTGGTTCAAGTCGTTCCAAAGATCTTCAACATCTTCGATTCCAACGCTAATACGAACATAACCCGGTTCAATTCCTGCTGCTATTCGAACGTCTACTGGGACGGCCATATGGCTTGATGTTGCTGGAACTTCAATGAGAGATTCAACTCCTCCAAGAGATGTTGCTTCATAGAAGAGTTTCAGTTTTGCCATGAAATCCATAGCACCTTCATCGCCTCCAGAAACAACGATTCCAAGCATTCCACAGCCTTTTGGTACAACTCTTTGAGCGACATCATACTCTGAGTGAGATGGCAATGAAACGTGTTGAACGCGCACAACCTTTGGATGGTTGTCAAGTCGTTGTGCAAGTGTAGCTGCATTCGAGGTTAGCAAAGGCATACGGGCATGGAGTGTGCGCATTCCGCGTTCAAGAAGATAGCAGTTATGTGGATCTGGAGACCCCCCAAAGTGAACTCTTCCTCTAAAAATTTCCGCAATGAGTTCCTTCGAACCTACAACTGCGCCCCCGATTAAATCAGAATGACCGCCAAGATATTTTGTGGTAGAATGAATAACGAGATCAACCCCCATTTCTAGCGGTTTACAGGCCCATGGTGATGCGAACGTGTTGTCGATTATGACAATTAAATTGTGTCGCTTTCCAATTTCAACCATTGCTGGGATATCACAGACTTTGAGGTTCGGATTTGTAATTGTCTCGATGTACAGAATCTTTGTGTTCGGTTGAATTGCTGCCTCATACGATGCTGGATCAGTCATATCAGCCATGGTTGTTTCAATACCAAATCGAGGGAGTTCTTCTGTGATCAACCCATAGGTTCCACCGTAAACATCTGGGGATGCCACCATGTGGTCGCCTTGACTCAAAAGCATCATCAATGTCGAGGAGATTGCAGCCATACCGCTTGCAAAGGTTTCAGCATCCTCTCCCCCTTCCATTGCACAGATTTTTTGAGCTACTGCATCGGAATTAACAGAGGATATTCGCGAGTAGAGAAGCGTGTGTTGGGCTCCTGCTGCCCACCCTGCATAGCGCTCTTCAGTCAGTTTGTATGTTGAAGAAAGGAAAATTGGTGTGTTGACTGATTCACCGACGTGATTGGTCCCCGCGTGCACGTTTTTTGTTCCGTCGTGGTGATGTTGGTTGTCGCCCATGTTTCAGCCCAAACTAAACGAGTTCCATTCAGCCCTTCAACGATGTGGAAGTTTTTGATGGATTATTCTTCCTCGTTCGGAGCCGATTGTCGCAATTCGACAAGGACATTGCCCAAAAGAAGAGCAGTTCCTCCCACAGCAATCCAGCTGGTCCAATCCGTTAGGCCTAGGCCAAGTGCAAACAATGTAGCCCAGACGGGTTCAAGACCATAGATAATTGCGGCCTGAACGGGATGCAGATGGCGCTGCAATAAGTTGAGTAATAAGAGGGCGAAGAGAGACCCGAGGAGCCCTAAGCAAAGGAGCGGAACAAGAACATCTTGCTGGAGTGTTAATTCCCAGAGTTTGAACGTGTCTCCTCCACCCATTAGTAATGAAATTGCAAGACTTCCAATACTGACAATAAGGAAAGAAGTGATGGTAACGCCCAAGGGATCCATTCGTTGTGTAATCGATTGAGTGAAAATGATATGAAGCGCGAAAAAGAATGCGCAGATGACTGTTAATATCTCTCCCTTGCCCCATGATAAGTGAGGAGGTCCCTCGATAAAGCCTGCACCGAATGTCGCTAAAAGGACACCAGCAATCATCATCCGAGTTACGGGTTGGCCTGTCATTTTGGTTGAAATCATCGCTGTAAACACCACATAAAGTGAAGTTAAGAAGGCGGATGTTGATGGTGAAAT
>DAKQ01000114.1:6038-7260 GCA_002496635.1 Euryarchaeota archaeon UBA82
CCACAATTCTTTTTCTCTAAGTGCAGCTCTTGCTTTTGAAGATCCGATGAAGAGAGCAATTGCTGCTATCAGAAAACGTCCACCAACAAGAACCGACACGACTGCAGTCTGGCCATAGAAATCGATTTCGCTTTGTAATGCGTTCATGGCTTGTTTCATCCAGATGAACGTCGCTCCCCATACGATGGTTACGACCAGCAAGCCCCATACCGCTCTACGTCGCGTCACGGTCTGCATAAAGCATGATGTTCACCCAAAGCGCATAGTGATGATGGTGTCGTAAGAAGCCTCAAAGAGCATCGTGAAGTCCGCGAATCATGGCGTCATGGACTCAGCCAATTGAGACAGGAGATATCCCTGAATCGGGCACCTCCTTTGATGCAATTGTGGTCGGTGGTGGCCCGGGTGGTTCCTCTGCAGCAGGATATCTCGCCATGGCAGGAAAACGCGTACTCTTGATCGAGAAAGGTGTTTGGCCACGAGACAAGGTATGTGGCGATGCTGTTGGTGGAAAGTCACTCTCGCATGTCAAGGCGCTTGGTGTCAAGGAAACCCTCGAGCAAACACCACACTTCCGAGTCAATGGAATTCTTTTCTCAAGCCCGAATGGCAAAGAAGTTCGAGTTCCTTTGCCTGAAGAGGATGTTGCTCGATTAGAGGCAGGATATTCTCTTCCAAGAGAACAATTTGACTATCTTCTGTTCGATCGAGTTCAACATCTTGTTCGTGAAAACGGAGGCTCTGTCTTACAGGGCGCAGATGTTACAGATGTTCTGTTCAATGATGGAAACGATCCTGGGGATGGTTCCAAGGATAATCGATTCGCTTCTGGAATACGTCTCAAAATCGGCGGAAGAAAGGGTGATGTTCTCGAATACAAAGCACCAGCAATCGTCGGTGCAGCAGGATATCGTTGCCCTGTTGCGACTGCTTTGGTCGTAGATACTTACAATGAAGTGATGGTTGACAGAAAGCATTACTGTGGTGGATATCGAGAGTATTGGGATGGTGTCAAAGGATGCGAAGAGAACATTGGCGACATTGAGATTCATTTCGTAGATGATATCATTCCTGGATACTTCTGGATTTTCCCACTTGGCAATGGTAGAGTCAATGTTGGTTGTGGCATGGTTATGCATCTTATGGATAAACAATCGAAGAAACTCAAAGCCCTGCAACGCGATATTATCGCTAATCATCCTCAATTCAAAGAACGGTTTGC
>DAKQ01000098.1 GCA_002496635.1 Euryarchaeota archaeon UBA82
AGAATTAATGTGGCTACTTTGGCATATATCAGCCTCTCAGGTATGCCGTAAAAAACAGCAAATAGAACGAATATCCATATTGTTGGAATAATGAATCTCTTACTTTTGGAAGGGATCCCCTTTCCTTCTCTGTAGTTTTTGACATGATGGCCAAACATCTTGTTATTAATTATCCAATCATAGAATTTCTGACTTGATTTCGAATAACAGGCGGCAGCCAGAATCATCAATGGCGTTGTTGGTAATCCGGGTATGACAATGCCGACTAATCCAACACACATGATGATAAAACCAATTGTGAACCAAATAAATCTACTAATCTGTGAACGATTGATATCTACTTTGTGAATCTCAACATTTGATTGTTGAACATCTAAGTCTGTATCGTCCGAGTTCGACGATAGACCATTAACCATATTACTTCCCAACTAACTAGGTATGTAAGGACTTGTATTTATCCGACTAATTTTAGCGGGTAAAACAAGTATATGAGACCTTATTCAATGAATTCAGTTCAAATATCTCGCAGTAGACAGGAAATACAGATTCTATATCTACAATGCAACGAAGTAATACATAACAGTAAACAATTTCTTCAAAATCACCTTTACAATTAGATCTCAATCAATTGAAAATATACCTTTGATTTTATCGAAGATTTCACTCAAAGCAACACCTCTTGGAGATAAATTCCTTTCAGGAGGGCCGATTTCCTCATATGTTGGAAGTTTATGCTCTGTACATGGCAGATGACCAGACCAACGATTTGGATGAATTTGAGGCGGGTCTTTTGACATGGTTGGTTCAATCCGATTTCCATGTTGAACCATGGTCTACATCAAAAGCTGCTAAAGCATTCAAGGTTGATGAAGACACCATCTATGAGGCTGTAGCCTCTCTTTCTCGTAAAGTTCCTAACCGGATTCAAATCTTTTACAAGAATGGTGCATTGCACATTGCTGCGGATTGAATTATTCTTCTTCCAATCTCTGAGTTACGCTTGAAGGCAAGAAAATTGTCCACCAAGGATGCTTTTTTCTGACCTTGTCGTCGTTAAACAAAGAACGAGCATATTTCGAAAGAACATCTAAGATCAATACGACAACGAATATCACAATCACATATGCGAAGACCTTGTCATATTGCAAGAACTTGAGATAGAGATTTATGTAATATCCAATCCCTCCAGCGCCAACGATTCCAATAACTGTTCCATGTCTGAAATTGTACTCAAACATAAACACTGCCTGAGAAATCAGGTTGTTTGCTGATTCTGGTAAAATAACGCCGAATGAACGTTCGAGCCAACCATGACCCATTGCTCTTGAGGCATCAAGTTGGGGTTGAGCAACCCCCTCAATGACTTCATATTGTAACTTTCCAAGATAGCCAACAGTATACAATGTCATTGCCATAATGCCAGCCATAGGCCCTAATCCGACCATGATCACAAACAAAACTGCCCAGAGAATACTTGGGAGACTTCTCAAGGCAGCAAGAAGAGCACGAGCAGGATAAGATATCCAAGCAGGGCTAAGATTCTCCGCTGCCAACAACGCAATTGGATAGGAAATTATCATACCGAATACGGTGGCTATGAAAGCAATTTTTAGAGTTTCAAGAAGGCCTATCCAAGCAGTGGAACAGGTGAATTCAAGCCATCCTGATTCCTCGCAAACAGGATAAGCCTGTGGTTCTAAAACACTCCAATCAGGTGGCCATAAGGATTCTGCGAAGAAGGTCTGAACATTTCGAGGGCTATCGAATAGTTTTTGCCAATTTCCTTCAATAGCGGAATTTGTTACGCCGATTGCAAGAGAAACTAGGATAATGAAAATACTAACCCATCTCCACCGATACCATAATGAAATAATCTGGGAGGTTAGTTTTGATTGATCTTTTTCATCATATTCATCCGAAATAATCTCACCTCCTAGAACTCATAGATTTCAACTAATGTTCCGTTTTGAGCGGTGAATAGACGGTTTGCCATTCTCTTTGCTCTCTCAAAATCGTGTTCAACGAGTATCATTATTGCATTGTTTTCGGCAACATAGTCCAATACCACCTTCATCACCATTTCAAGTGTCTCTTCATCCAGTTCAGCTAAAAATTCGTCCGCTAAAATAAGTCGAGGCTGTTGTGCTAGTGTTCTGGCAACTGCAACACGTCTCTGCTGCCCACCTGATAATTTTCGAACAGGAGTTCTTAGTTTGTGATAAATACCAACAGAGTCGATTGCATCATCTGAAAATTTCCGACAGGAAGGGGAGAAAGGGAACCATGCGGAGGTATGACCTGCTCGTGCCCCAAGCATGACATTGTGGAGAACGCTTGCGTGTCTTATCAGACCCAAGCGTTGCGGAATGTATCCCACTTCTCCTCTTCGCGGTTTGCTTTTTCCGAAAACACTGAACTCTCCTTCGAGGGGTTCGAGTAGACCTGCTAAGGTCTTGAGCAGTGTGGTTTTACCAATTCCTGAAGCCCCATTGATAGCAATGATTTCTCCAGGACTGAATGAAAAGTGAACATCTGAGAGAAGAGGTTCATTCATCTTGTAGCCAACAGAACCGCCTTGGACGACTACGTTGTCAATTGATGTCACTTCAATCCCGCCGTTCTCAATCAAACGAAATATAATCGCTCAATATTTGTCGGGCTACACCCTTAGATATCGTATTTTCCGTCGAAGTATGCGGCGATACCAGGGACGTTTGAAATCGAATCAGAATAGCTTCCCATGTGTTCTTGAGTATTTACAGCAATGAGACCTCCTGTGTTCAAGATTTCAGCAAGGATCGAATCACCACACATGTTTTCGGGAATGTCGCGGTCTACTTCATGAGATTGTTGATTGTAACAATACCCTTCACCTTCTTCAACCCAAACTTCGCTATTCATGTCCATGAATGCGTTCAAGATTGCAGCGCGAGTATACATATCCATCATCTCAGGATTGAACATTACTGGATGACTTGGAGCCTTTCCGAAGAGTGGCAACGCTACATATCCAGATGTACCATCTTCGTTTTCAAGGCACCAGTTTCTTTGTTTCTGGACACAGTTGAAATCATAGGTGGTATCTGCGATGAATGCAATGTCTCCACGGCCTTCAGAGAGGCAACGAAGAGCGCCATCATAACTATAGTAAATGTCTCCAGACTCAGGTATTGAAGCATCATCATTGAAGAAATTGAAGATTGTTGAGCGGAGAGATGCTACGTCATCTGGATCTCCCATTACTTCTGCGTAACCATTCCCAATAAGATAGCCCATTGGAAGTAGCATACCTGCAGATTTTAGCCAACCAGTGTGGCAGGAAGTCTTTCCACGGAACAATTCAAACGGATCTGTTGAATCGTCATCATCAAGATAGGCTTCAGCAATGTCACTTCCTGCTTTGACATAGGCTTGTGCACCATACCAGGAACGTCCATCGGGTTTCAAGTCTGCAGCTAGTGCAGAGAGCCCGTATTCTTTCCAGCCAACCCACGCTGCTCCTCCGTCCATGAAGCCGATATCCGCATGACCAAAGCGAAGAGCCTCAATAATCGCTCCTTCGGAGGCGACATCATACAATTCCACATCAACGCCGAGTTTCAGAGAGAGGCGATCTGCGAGTATTTGCGGATTACCATCGATGTTTTCGTATGTATCACGGACTTCATAGGCGATGATAAGAGGGTTCTTTGTTGGTTGAACCGAAGTATTGATGCCATATTTACCACCGTAATAGGCTTGGATTCCAGGGACATTTCGAATTGCTGCAGAGTATGTTCCGAGATGGTCTTCCGTGGTTCCTACATCGACGATTCCACTTGGAGAGTTGATAATATCATCAAGAATATCCTCTCCAACTTCATCATCTTCCATTGCAACAAGTACCTTTCGGACAATGTCTGCTTTTTCGTCGCTCATTGTCGCAGGATTGTACATGATAGGATGTCCTGGAGCGCGTCCGAAGATTGGTAATTCGACGTACGCTGTTTCATCAAGACACCACGTGTTGCTGTCTGCACGATCTACACAGTAGTAGTCGAGAGTTGTATCAGCAACGAAGGCGATATCGCCTCGATCCTCAGACAAACATCGAAGAGCACCTTTGTAACTGTAGTAAGTGTCTCCTGTTTCAGGAATTGACGCTTCTTCGTTAAAGTACTCGTAAATCGTATTTCGCATCGATTCAACAGTATTTGGATCGCCGATTACATTCGCATACCCATTCCCAATCAGATAGCCCATTGGGAGAAGCATCCCTGCGGATTTTAACCATCCAGTGTGACATGATGTTTTTCCTTGGAAGAGTGCAAATGGATCGGTGTATACATCATCATCAAGATGAGCATCAGCCATGTCCGTGCCTGCTCGAACGACGGCTCTTGCACCGTACCATGTCCTTCCGTCAGGTTTGGTTTCTGATGCAAGAACACCTAGGTCATATTGTTGCCAGCCAACCCAAGCAGCACCTCCGTCCATGAATGCGATATCAGCATGGCCGAAACGAAGAGCTTCTATTGAAGCTCCCTCAGAGCCTACAGCGTACAATTCTACAGGGGCGTTGAGTTTTTCTTGGAGGTAATCTGCAAGACGCTGCGGGTTGTCATCAATGTTCGTGTATGTGTCGCGAACTTCATAAGCAACAACCAATGAATCGATTTGACCGGATTCATCAACATCTTCCTTGTCTTCAACTTCCCCAAGACATCCTGAAAAGGTTACTGAGAGCATGAAGGCAGCCATAAAAACTGCTTTTAGACTGGTGCGTGATTTTGTATTCATATCTTCCACTTTCGCTTCCAACCACTCAACTGATATGAATGTTAGGGCTCCCTAAAAAAACACAAATACTCCAGTGCTCTCAGCGATTCAAAGAGGATGAATCAGCAGATGAGTGTCAAGGGCAAAGTGACTTTAACGATGCTTCTGCCTGTAGTTGCAATCATCGGCTTAGTGTATTTCTCAGACATCACACAAGTTACTGAAGTAGCCACGGAGTTGACCTTTCCTGTATTCTCAATGATTGTCCTGATATCTTTCCTTCGACCAATCATTGGAGGAATTCGATCATCGTATGCCTACTCACCGATAGGAGAACTACGTATTTCAGATGCTGCAAAGGGATATTCCCTTTCTGCATACGGAGGTATTTTCCTACCGTCTTCGATAGGAGGCGACGTATTTCGTATTGAGCATATGAAAAACTGTACAAACTCTACGAGGAAAGAGGCGTTTTTGGTTGCATCAATTGAACGTATTTCTGGCTTGTTAAGTTTGATTTTGATGACAATATGTGTGTCCTTCTTGGACTTGCCGTTCTCAATCTCATTCAACTGGATTTATGTGATGTTGATTGCCATGATTGCCTTCATTATGTCGGCCTTATTTTTCGTGAAAAAGATGAAAACAAATTCAGTCATTAGAAAAACCGTAGAGTATATTCAAAACTATGCCTCTCCAAAATTACTTGTTGGAGTGTTTTTCTTGACAATTCTGTTCCAATGCGTTTCATTGTCAATACCTGCCCTAGTCGCTTGGTCTATCTCGGGGTATGAAACGGGCTGTATCGTTGCTGTAATTACTCCCATTGTTGCGCTTGTGGCATCCTTGCCGATTTCAGTAGGAGGAATTGGTATTCGCGAAGCTGGCTATGTTGGATTTGGAACTCTGCTGGGAGTCGACAGTGACATTCTGCTTATCTCAGGACTCTCTCTATCAGCATCGATAATTCTCTCAGGCTTACCGGGGATATGGCTCCAAAATGAATTAATCTCAACGAATGTTGATACTGAAGACGAGTGAAGAAGTTTAATCAGAGAAAAGGAAGATGGAATCATGAGAAAAATGAGTTTAGACGT
>DAKQ01000131.1:0-3263 GCA_002496635.1 Euryarchaeota archaeon UBA82
CAGGTGTTTCAGGTTCAGGAAAATCGAGTTTGGCATTCGATACACTCTATGCTGAAGGACAACGAAGATACGTTGAATCTCTTTCTTCCTATGCTCGACAGTTTATTGGTCAAATGAAGAAAGCTGATTGTGACGGAATCGAAGGGCTTTCTCCAGCGATTTCAATCGATCAAAAACAAGGATCTCACAATCCGAGGTCAACAGTTGCAACCGTGACCGAAATCCAAGATTATCTCCGTCTTCTCTGGGCGCGAATTGGAAAGCCCCATTGCCCAGAGTGTGGTCAAGAAGTAGCCCGTCGAACAGTCCAAGAAATCGTCGACGATATCTTTTGGAATTATGAACGACACACAATCGCTGTATGGAGCCCCGTTGTTCGGGCGAGAAAAGGAACCCATGTCGAATTATTCAGGCAATTTGTCGAGCAGGGATACATGCAAGGACGGGTAAATGGTCACGAAGTAGACTTCGAGAATCCTCCAACGCTTGACAAGAATATGCGCCACGATATTGACGTCCGAATCGATCGTTTCATTCTTTCAAGAGAACGACGTCAACGAACAACTGAGGGTGTAGAAAACGCACTACGTCTCGGTGGAGGCGCCCTTGCAGTGACTAGTTTACGCGCCCCAAAGAATCCCGAGGAACTCGAAGGGAAGAACCGTCCTGAACATAAGGAAGGAGACACTGTTTCCTGGTCAGAAGATTTCGCATGCCCTGAGCACGGCGCCTTTATGCCAGAACTATCACCTAGGGTTTTCTCTTTCAATTCCCCTTTAGGGGCATGTCCTGAATGCCAAGGTCTTGGAATTCAGAGACAATTCAATCCTGATTTAATCATAGATGATACCCTTGCAGTATCAAATGGATGTGTACTACCATGGCGCCAATCCATGTCGCCTGGATGGTACAAAAAACTGCTTCAACAAGTATGCGAACATTATGGAATATCGACCACAGTCCCCTTTGGACTTTTAGATGAAGATTCGAAAGACATCTTACTTCATGGGTCTGGATCGACCATCATTCATTTTCATTTCGAATCAGACAATGGGTCTGTTTACAAGATGAATCGCCCGTGGGAAGGAATCATTTCCCGCCTTGAACGAACATACTCAGAGACCTCCTCTGACCGTACCCGAAACAGACTCATCGCTTGTATGACCGATCTTGACTGTCACGCCTGCAATGGTGAGAAACTCAATCCAGCAGCTCGCTTCGTAACTGTAGGTGGAATCCGGCTTCCAGAAGTAAGCCGTAGTTCAGTTCACGAAGCATATCAATTGATCAAAGCCTTCAATCCAGAAGCAGATGGCCCTCCTGAGCAATATGCAGATGTTCTCGAAACACTTGATGACAGAGCCCTTTTCATTGGAAATGAAATTCTCAAGGAAATTGAGAATAGACTTGGCTTCCTTGACAGCGTTGGACTTGATTATCTCACATTAGATCGCAAAGCAAACACATTGTCTGGTGGAGAAAGTCAACGAATACGACTGGCGACACAAATAGGTTCGAGGCTTACTGGAGTCATGTACGTACTCGATGAACCCTCAATAGGGCTACATCAACGAGACAATGAACGATTATTGGAAACATTACGCGAACTTACCTCGCTCGGGAACACACTTCTCGTCGTCGAGCATGATGAAGATACACTTCGACAAGCGGATTGGATTTGCGATTTAGGCCCAGGAGCAGGCCTCGAAGGAGGGAACATCGTTGCGAATGGAATTCCCTCCAAAGTCATGAAAGCAAAGGATTCTGTTACAGGAGCATATCTTTCGGGGCGAAGATCGATTAAAATTCCAGAAAAAAGGCAGAAACCATCAAAGAAATGGCTTACAATCAAGGGCGCGCAACACAATAATTTGAGCAATATCGATGTTAAACTTCCACTCGGCTGCTTTACTTCAGTAACTGGGGTTTCAGGATCTGGTAAATCCTCACTTATCTCAGGAATCCTTGCCCCATCTCTCCAAAGATACCTTCACAACAGCGAAAAACTTCCTGGAAAACACAAAGAAATCAAAGGTCTTGAACACGTTGATAAAGCCATCATCATCGATCAATCTCCAATCGGTAGAACACCACGATCGAATGCAGCAACGTATACCAAAGTCTTCGATGAAATCAGAAAACTCTTCTCAAATACGACACTAGCAAAGGAGAGAGGATACACTCCTGGGACATTTAGTTTCAATGTCAAAGGTGGGCGATGTGAGGCCTGTTCAGGAGCGGGTTCGATAAAATTGGAAATGAATTTTCTTCCCGATGTTTGGATTGAATGCGACATCTGTAATGGTAAGCGCTACACGAGAGAATGTCTCGAAGTGACTTGGAAAGGCAAGACTATTCACGATGTTTTGCAAATGCCAGTAGGTGAAGCGGTAAAGTTCTTTGAACATCATCGTAAAATTCACAGAACACTCGAAACTCTACATTCAGTTGGACTTTCCTACATCAGACTTGGCCAGCCAGCAACCACATTGTCTGGTGGCGAGGCTCAGAGAGTCAAACTTGCAAGTGAATTACGTAGACCTCCACACAAACATACAGTGTATATACTGGATGAACCAACCACCGGATTAGCATTTAGCGATGTTCAAATGCTCATCGATGTTCTTCTTGAATTACGTTCTAAAGGCCATACTGTAATCGTTATCGAACATCACCTTGATGTTGTCAAGTGCAGTGATCACGTCATCGATTTAGGTCCGGAGGGCGGCGATCGCGGGGGGCAAGTCGTGACTGCTGGAACGCCCGAAGACGTCGCTGAAGAAGAGAACAGTTTTACCGGAAATTTCCTCAAATCACTCCTTTCTTCCCAGTGAAGCCCGCCGTAGTGTTCAAAGAGCGTATGCGATGAACTCTGTTTGGGTCGGAAGTCATGGCAGTCCACGATGTGCGAATCGAAGTCACACCTTTGCAAACAGAAGGGATGCGTGATGTACGCGGAGACGTTGTACGTCGGCAACTCATCGCCGACCATGGAATCGATGTTGGAATTGTTCGCAGTATCTGTGGATATCTTATTCGCAGTGAATATGACGCTGGGTCAATCACCCCTCGTGTCCAGGACATCTTCTCTGATCCAATTATTGAATATGGAGCAGTCGACACTTCAATAATTCACAACACAGAATTCTTCCCTGAAACACCGTCTCTATGTGTTACAGTTGGATTCAAACCAGGCGTTACTGACAACCCCGGTGCTGCGGCAAATGATGGCTTTCAAGTGCTCTTCCCAGATGAGAACGCAG
>DAKQ01000131.1:3586-13660 GCA_002496635.1 Euryarchaeota archaeon UBA82
GATATCAACCTACACAACATACGTCTTCACTGATCTTCCAACGACTGTAGACAACACTTGGCTTGCCTCAACACTCCATAATCCACTCATTGAGCGAGCAATTCTAGCAACACGAGAAGATCTCTCATCAGGAACTGCATCAACCATCACCTTCCCAGACAGGCCAACAATTACGAGACAATCGCCTTCGATTATTGATTTGGAAGTGGCTAATGAGGAACTGATTCGCCTTTCGAATGACGGCTTACTCGCCCTCAATCTTACAGAAATGCAAGCAATTCAAGCTCACTACAGAATGCCAGAGCACCAAGCAGCACGGCAATCAGTTGGTATTTCCCAAAACGCTCCTACGGATGTAGAATTGGAATGTTTGGCACAGACTTGGAGTGAACACTGCAAACACAAAATTTTCGCAAGCAAAATCCATCACATCGATACAGAAACGAATGAAGACACCATCATTGATTCACTCTTCAAAACACATATCATGAACCCAACTCATGATATGGCAAAGGATGTTGATTGGCTTCTTTCAGTCTTCCATGATAACTCAGGAGTCATCGCATGGAATGATGATTGGAGTGTCTGCATGAAAGCAGAAACCCACAACTCTCCTTCTGCACTCGATCCATACGGCGGCGCTATGACAGGCATCGTTGGCGTCAATAGAGACATTCTCGGGACTGGGCTAGGAGCAAGACCGATTGCAAATACAGATGTCTTTTGCTTTGGGCCACCAACATGGACTGGGGAATTACCGTCTACACTTTTCCATCCTTCACGCGTTCTCCGTGGCGTACATGCAGGCGTTCGGGTAGGTGGAAACGAATCCGGAATTCCAACGGTTAATGGAGCAATTGTCTTCGACGAACGCTATATTGGTAAGCCACTGGTTTATTGTGGAACAGTTGGATTGATGCCACGCCGATTAGCAGATGGACGGGAATCGCATGAAAAGAATCCAACACCTGGTGATACTGTGTACATGGTTGGCGGGCGAGTAGGGTCAGACGGAATCCACGGAGCCACCTTTTCTTCTCTTGAATTAACGGACGAATCTCCATCGAGTGCTGTACAAATTGGTGATCCAATTACTCAAAAGAAAATGATGGACATGATTCTTGAGGCTCGAGATGCTTGTTTGATTACATGCATTACAGATAATGGAGCAGGAGGACTTTCCTCATCGATCGGAGAGATGGCTGAATACACAAACGGTTGCGAAATCGACCTTGGCAAGGTTCCACTCAAACAAGAAGGCCTTTCATCATGGGAAATTCTTGTTTCAGAATCTCAGGAACGTATGACAGTCGCTGTAGCGCCCAAAGATACTGAAGCGTTTGAAGCACTTGCAACGCTCCACGAAGTCGAAGCAACCGCTGTTGCTGAGTTCACAAATTCAGGATATTTCCACGTTAAGCACGGGGAAGAAACAGTAGCATACCTTCCAATTGAATTCCTTCATGATGGTGTTCCACAACTTGAGTTGGAATCAGAATGGATTCCTCCAGTACAACCCACATTCAACCCACCTAATTCTCTTGACAACACAACACTTCTCGAAGAAATGCTTGCTCGGCCAAATATTGCTTCTAAGGAAACATGGGTGCGTCAATACGATCATGAAGTCATGGCCCAAACAGCAGTCAAACCATTCGTTGGTAAGGAGCGAGACGGTCCAGGTGATGCAGGACTTATCGCTCCAATCCATGGAGATCCACAAGGAATCGTTGTTTCATGTGGAATTGCTCCAAGATATTCAGATATTGATGCAGGAGCAATGGTCGCTGCAGCCATCGACGAAGCTGTACGAAATGCAGTATGTGTTGGTGTCGACATCGACAAAATGGCAGGTCTGGACAACTTCTGTTGGCCAGATCCAATCGAATCTGAAAAGACACCCGATGGCAAATTCAAACTTGCACAACTTGTTCGAGCGAATCGAGAACTAGAGCGAATTTGCCGAGCATATCACCTTCCATGTGTTTCTGGAAAAGATTCCATGAAGAACGATTACGGTGTTTGGCCAAATAAAATTTCAATCCCTCCAACCATGCTTTTCTCTCTCTTTGGAAATCACGTTGACGTACGAAATACGGCGACATCGAATTTCAAGAAGCATGGACAACGTATCTACTTGGTTGGAAACAGTAAAGATGAGTTAGGGGCTTCAGAAGTTGCTTACCACCTCTATGAGAAGCATCTTGTCGAAGGCATTGGGGGCAACGTTCCGCGACTACCTGAACCAGAACGACAACTCGATATTTATCGAAGACTCTCCAAAACGATTCAGGATGGGTTGATTCGAACCGCACACGATTGCAGTGAAGGCGGTCTTGCAGTAGCTGTGGCAGAAATGTGCATTGGCGGACGATTGGGAGCCATTATTGATATTGATGGGATCGGAGAAGGCGACTCATTCTCTCGACTTTGGAGTGAATCTCTTGGAAGAATTGTAGTTGCAGTCGATTCTGAACATGAAATACAATTCATTGAATCTATGAGCGATGCAGATATCCATTTGATTGGAATGGTTACTAATACACAAAACCTCATTATCGAAGATGGCTATGATGAATTAATTCAAGCGAACGTTTCTGACTTAACCAAGTCATGGAAAGAAGCGCTCGATATGACTGGAGGTGTATGAATGAGCGACAATATACGAGTTGCAGTTCTCTTTGGTTTTGGAATCAATTGCGATCGTGAAACGGCAGCAGTTTTCGATATGGTTGGAGGTACTTCAGAACGCCTCCATGTCAACAATCTTGTACAAGGAAATCGTAGTTTGGAAGAATTCGATATTTTAGCAGTTCCTGGCGGTTTTTCCTTTGGAGACCACCTTGGCAGCGGACGCCTTCTTGGAAACCGCCTTCGTTTTGCTCTCCGAGACCAATTACAAAAATTCGTCAATTCAGGAAAACCCATCATTGGAATTTGTAACGGATTTCAAGCATTGGTTAAGACCGGGCTTCTTCCTGGTCCGAAAAACGCTTCATTAGAGCCTGATCTAATCCAACGAGCAAGTTTAACTCTCAATAATACTGGACGATACGAAGATCGTTGGGTTACATTGGAGTTTGATTCGGAAAGCCCATGTATTTGGACAAAAGGGATTCAACGCATCGAATGTCCTGTACGTCATGGAGAGGGACGATTCGTCATGCCAACAGATGCTGGCCTCGATCATCTTTCAACCAACCATCAATTAACAGTCCGCTATGTCGATCCATCAACTGAATCAGGTTCTGGACTTTCAGATGATTTACTACCATTCCCTCTGAGTCCAAATGGAAGTATGCGGAACATTGCAGGGATATGTGATCCAACAGGGCTTGTCTTCGGACTCATGCCCCATCCAGAAGCATTCTACACCATGTGGCTTCATCCTGAGCACACCTCGATGAATCTCGAAGATGATCAATGGGAAGGTTCTGGCCTTCAAATATTCAGAAATGCTGTTGAATACGTTCGAAGTCAACGGTGAGATTCAATGAGTCGTCGTCAAGACATCGACCAATTACGCGGCGTTGCAATTCTACTCATGGTAATGGTCCATTCTGCAGCTACGTGGGCTCCTTCCGATGCTTCAACAACAAATCTCCTTGCGTTAGTTATAGCAGGATTAGGGGGGCTTGCAGCACCATTATTCGTTACTGTTGGCGGCTGGGTAACGGTTCAATCGAAATGGACATTACGAAAAGCTCTAATCCGATTTTCCTTTCTTTATGCAGCCCAAATTGCAGTGAATATTTCCGCGTCTCAACGTTTTGATATGTATTCCCCAGGAGTGCTTACGTTGTTTGCTCTGCTCTATCTTACAGCACCTTTGTGGGTGCGTATTAGCCAGAACCTGCAAATGGTAGTTGTTGTTGGAATTAGCCTTCTAGCACTCAACCACAGTCTTCTTTCGTTTCATGAAGCGTTAACTTGGGACGAAAGAACCTATGTTGGAGGGATACTAGAACATATCAAACATCTTCTCCTAACGGGGACATATCCATTCCTGCCTTGGGTGCTGTTTTCCATCATCGGTGCATCACTCAACAATCACAAGCCTTCCCAGAGAACTCTATTGGCTCTTGGAACTGGAGGGGTTCTTGTTAGCGCATATTTCCTATACAGATCGGTGCAAGATGAAATTCCATTTGCACAGCCTGTTGGTGAAGCAATGTTGACCTTCTTCCCAGCAAATAGCGCTTTCTTGATAGCAGCTTTTTCAGGCGTGCTTCTCATTTGGACAATGCTTGAAAACAGGAAATCAACGATTGGCCTTCATCATCTAGGGAGGTTATCATTGACTCTCTATGTTCTCCACTTTATTCCACTGAGCGTGTTTACTGATATGGATCTAAATCTCTATTCTGCAAGCATAATAACTCTAGGTTATACGTTGCTATGGTGGCCACTTAGTGTGGTTCACCAGGCAATAATACCAAAGTATTCACTCGAGAATGCAATGCGCAATATGACTCATCGAAGCGAGGAAGGGCGTGTGTGAAAACATCTTCCAATTCTAACATACCAAGGACAAATCACACAATCCAACTAAGAGCCAATAATTCCAGTCTGAACACGCCATAGTGCAGCGTATTTTCCATTCAGGTCAACAAGTTCATCATGCGTGCCATGTTCAATTATGGATCCATTTTCGAACACTACAATCTTGTTTGCATTACGAACAGTGGACAATCTATGAGCAACGATCATCGTTGTTCGATCCTGGCTAATCGTTGAGATACTTCTTTGCAAGGCCGCTTCAGTTTCATTATCAACGGCAGATGTCGCCTCATCTAAAATGAGCAAAGGAGCATCCTTCAGAATGGCTCGAGCGATAGCGATACGTTGCCGTTGACCCCCTGAAAGGCGATAGCCACCTTCACCAACTAATGTTTCCCACCCTTTAGGAAGCGCTTCTATGAACTCAAATGCTTCTGCGATTATTGCTGCATCTTCAATTTCTTTGTCAGCAGCGTCTTCCTTTCCATAACGAATGTTTTCGCGAATTGTTGTTGGAAAGAGCGTAACATGTTGAGAAACTAAAGCAATTGAATCCCGAAGCGAGGAAAGTGTATAGTCCGAGATCGAATGTTCTCCCCACGAAATCATACCCTTCGCAGGTTCAGCAAAACGAAGCAAAAATCGGGTCAGTGTTGTTTTTCCAGAACCCGTCGATCCAACAACACCGATTGTTGTTCCTGCCTCAATATCCATGTTGAAATCTGTAAACAACTCATCACGATCTGGATAAGCAAACGACACATTGCTGAAATGGATAGAACTTTTTCCAGCGATATCTCGATCAAATATTTTCTCTCCATCCTCAATAGATCTTGGCCGTTCGAGAAGTGTGAGGATTCGCACAGATGATGCCATGGCTCTTTGATACAGGTCGAAGGTTTCACCAAGACGTGTAAGAGGCCATAACAAACGTTGCGTCATGAAAACGAGGACAGAATAAGCACCGACAGCAAGCACACCATCCAAGGCCAATTTTCCGCCTAGGAGCAACGTTGCAGTAAAGCCTGCTAAAATTGCCATTCGAATTAAAGGCACAAAGGCCGCTGATAGGCGAATAGCAGATTTGTTTGCATTTCTATAAGATTCTGATAGCGCTTCAACCCGTAGCAATTCTCTTTCTTCACTTGTGAAAGATTGGATGGTTGCCATCCCAGTCAAATCATTTTCAAGAAGGGCATTCAACTGCCCAGCAGCATGCCGGACCTCTTGGTAACGTGATTGGAGCTTTTTCTGGTAGAGGAACGACCCCCATAGAATCACTGGGATTGGAAGAACAGCAAAGAGAGCAATCTCCCATGACAAGAAGAGAAAGACAGAACCGACAACAATCACTGTTGTTGTCACCTGTAAAAGATCATTTGCGCCCTTATCGAGAAACCGTTCTAATTGGTTAACATCATCGTTCATAACGGCGAGGAGGTCTCCTTTCTGATGTTCATCAAACCAAGCCATAGCCTGATGTTGCACGTGATTAAACGTCACCAGACGGAGGTTATGTTGTACGGTTTGAGCCAGATTACGCCATAAAACTGCATAAAAATACTCGAACAGAGATTCCAATCCCCAGATTACAAATGTTGCAACTGCAAGTACGAGAAGTTGATTCCACGGATCCATAATCCCCCAGTCTGCAAGTAACGAATCCTCCTTCTGCACTACAACATCAACTGCAACACCAATGAGTAGAGGCGGGGCCAAATCCCAGATTTTATTCAAAATGGAACAAAGTATGGCAAGGCGAATCTTCCCTTTTGGGGCATCTGAGCGCTTGAGAATACTACGTAGAGGCTTCTCTATTGCTTCCATGAATCCTTGCTACAGTTTTAGGTTTGTGAACTATTGCCACACAAAATTGAAACAACACTAAATGCTATTGCAGTTCGATAGAGGCTATGGATAACAAACTCGCTTCAGTCATTTTGATGGCACTTCTCGTAGGAGCATCAATCGCAGTTTTTGCACTCTCCTCCAGTGATGAAGATTCAACAGATGATACAAAATCACAGGATAACGAGACCGATCAAGGAGGGATTCAAACCCCGCTAGAGAATGTTGAACCAACAATCTTAGTGGAAAACAGAACATCAGAGTGGACTGGAGCAAACCATTCCCTCCAAGGATATGTCGTGGATGAAGACCCTTCGAGTGTTTCGCTTGAAATCACCATGCTCAACCAAGATTTCTCTCCATATCTTGCAACGATAACAACTCAAACTGAAGCGAATGGTCTCTGGGAGGTTGAATTCTCCGAATCGGAACCAGGCCAATGGCTTGTACGAGTTCAAGCCACAGATTCAGAATCAGCAACCGTTGAACGGCTTATTGAATACATTGTCAATGTTCCAGATGAACGAGATGTTGATGTTGTATTTTCTTGGACAGAGCCTGCGGAGAACGAGACAACAGGGCTCATCTCAGGGGCAATTCTACATCAATTCCCAGAGACGTGCTCAATCAAGTATCACCCTCTTGGAGCAAGCTCTTCAAATTCAATCATCGGAGAAGTGAACACAACAACAGGAACTTATTCGATTCTGTTTGATGTTTCTACGACGAATACTGAAGGTGATATTATTGCCGATTGTGGGCTTTACACAACCTCCTCTCAAACACTACGTGTAGATCTTCCAGTGACGCCATCTTCAACCGATTCAGACAACGACGGTATTCCAGATTTGAACGACGATTGCGATGACACACCAATCGATGAGCCAGTTTATGGAACCGGATGTTCAGATTCAGAGACGGATTCTGACCAAGACGGCGTCATGAATGATGCCGATTTGTGTCCTGATACAGAATTGAACAGAGCAGTCAACCCCGATGGATGTTCACAATACCAGCTCGATGCAGATAATGATGGAGTAAGTAACGCAGTTGACCAATGTTCAAACACACCGTTGGGCGAACAAGTCGATTCTTCTGGCTGTTCAGATTCACAAAAGGATACGGATGGCGATGGAATTTCTGACGATATTGACCAATGTCCCAATACTCCTTCCGGTGAACAAGTCGGTCCAGATGGTTGCACATTGCCCGATTGGGCTCCCGAGGACTCATGGATGTGTACGGATGGACAAGGCCCATGGGTCAAGGATTTCAACGGTGATGGAAACGGATACACTGCAAACACAAACGGCGTGAGCAGTCCCGGTGGCGGCGGTTCCGGGCCATGGTTCCAATGCGAAGTCTCTGTTACGGTTCAAAATAACGAAATGATTGTTGATAGTAATGGAATCCCGAATCACGATTTCTTGAGCACAATGGGTTGCTGCGCTCCAGAGAAGGACTACACGGCGACGTTTCCTCTAAATCCAGTTAATGACACTACAGGAGGACACGATACAACAAACTGCCCAGCTTCAGCTGGGCGTTGGGAATGTGTTCCAGACCGAGGAACTGTTGCAATGTCAGTAAATGGCGCTCCAATATTCGGGCCAGAAGAAGGTCCTGGGGGAGATGCGGTAGCACTTCACTTCGAATATTTCACCGAAAACCGCCAGCCAATTACCCTTGGATGGTGTACAGGACACTCTGCTGGCCAAGGGGGCTACCATTACCACTATGACGCGAACTGTGTCTATTGGGAACCTGAAGCGGGGGAGACAATGGAAGATTACGACCCTTCAAAGATCAAGAGTGATGAACATAGTCCAATTATTGGATGGGCATTTGACGGCTATCCTATTTACGGGATGTATGGCTACAACGACGATCAAACCTCATTGAAAGCAATCACGTCTTCTTACGCAATTGAGCGCACCCAAGAAGGCGGCGATCAAGGCTACAACGGAATTGATGATTGGAATTATGTTGATGGGGTCGGCGACCTAGACGAATGCAATGGACGATTTGGTCCAACTCCAGAATATCCTGATGGAATTTATCACTATGTCAGCACTCCTCTCTCCGGTTCTCCAACTATGGTAACCGATACTAATGGACAAACCATTGGAATGATTGGGTTCCCGTATTTCCTTCTCTGCTATCACGGCGTTGCGGACGTCGCTAGCCAAGACGTCGGAGGCGGCCAAGGCGGTGGCGGTGGCGGCGGCCCAGGTGGTGGCGGTGGAGGACCACCTGGTGGTGGAGCGATATTGTACTCCTTCGCTCCAGAAATGGATTATCTCATTGATCACTATGAAATCGAAGAATTCATTGTTGATGTGAGTTTTTCAATTCTTTTCTTGGCTTTAATCGGCGCAGGAATAAAACGCCGTAAGAAGTGAAACTATGCGTATACTGATTGCTGTGATGACAGTGACGATGTTGTGCTCAGGATGTATAGGAACGATTGATTTTTATGGCAATACATTGGATCCGAAACCAGTCACACCCTTCGAATTATTTGACGAGAATGGGGAGAAATTCAATCTATCAATGATTGATTCAGATGTGATCATGGTCGGCTTTATTCACACATCTTGTCTCGATGGATGTGATGATTTATCCATGTCTATGAATGAAACATACAACCTTCTTTCATCTCAAGAACAGCAAAGAGTCTCTCTTCTCACTATTACAACAGATCCATGGCACGATGATAGTAACCGGCTCTACCACTACAAAAGAAACAACAGTGTTGAATGGCCACATCTTACTGTAAGCAATATCAATTCTGAACTTGAAATGATTGAATCGGTTTGGGCATCCTTCGGCACCTCTGTGGAGGTATCTGCGAATCTGACAGATTCTCTTGCTCGTTGTTCAATCCATTTGATGAATTATACAGTAACTCACACAGTACATGCGGTTCTTGTTGATGTAGACCGTGATGTTAGAGTACAGTGGCTGCAATCAGAATGGGATTCAGAAAGCGTCGCCGCAGACATCAGAAAACTTTCATCTCAATGAAATCCTTTACCAACCGAGTCGACTACAGGTAGGTAGAGGGTGTTGAAAATGTGGACCGATGAATCGCCTATGCTCCCTCCTCAATCTGGAAAAACGAGACATATTACACTCATTGATCCAGATAAACAATCCCCAGATGTAGCGGCTAACAGAGCATTAGTTGCAGTCGAATGTGGTACTTCAGCCATATTTGTGGGCGGTTCAACCAATACTGATGATGAAATCGTTCATGCGACATGTCAAGCAATTCAAGAAGCGTTGGAATTACGACTTTTTGCCGCAAGCCAACATCCCGATGCAAATGAAGAGATGTGGAATGTACCTGTGATTCTTTTTCCTAGCGGAGCGCATGCTATGTCGAGTAGCGCAGATGGTATTCTCTTCATGATGCTCATGAACAGCCGTTCACGCCGCTTCTTAATCGATGAACAACTTGCTGGCGCCCCAATGATTGCTCGGTTTGGAATCAAACCAATCTCCACCGGTTACATCGTATGTGCTCCAGGCGGAAAGGTTGGGGAAGTAGGCGATGCAGACCTGATTCAGCCAGCCGATTTGAAAGCGATATCTGCATACTGTAAGACAGCTGAAATGTATGGCTTCTCGACAATCTATCTTGAAGCAGGATCAGGCGCCTCAGACCCTGTCCACACTGAACTCATTCAGGCTGCTAAATCATCATGTAATTGCACACTCATC
>DAKQ01000131.1:14038-14261 GCA_002496635.1 Euryarchaeota archaeon UBA82
TACATCGTTACAGGAACGATCACAGAAGAACACGATTCACTCGAGAGTTTAAGAGACCAATTAAGCTCACTCATCACCGTTCTCTGATTCTTCATCAAAGAGCACAGGATCGCCACTTCCACCAGGTGATGGAGGCCTTGCTTCATCCACTTCCATTCCAGTAGGTAAGTCACCTTCATGAACATCGAGTTCAACGCGACCACCTTCTGCTAGGTGTTGCATA
>DAKQ01000012.1:0-4989 GCA_002496635.1 Euryarchaeota archaeon UBA82
CTAATTCTTCGTCGTTCACATGTACAAAACCTGAATATGGAGCTGGATTTGATGAAACTGAATGACATAGCACATCCCATGGTTCAGATTCAATTGCCCCCTCCCAGGTTCTTCCATAGTTGAGTTGATACAATTGCCCGTCCTTGATTGCAGAATGTATGGTTTCTACAATCTGTTCGTGTTCTTCATCAGTACAATTGGAAATTGGGGTCTGTGAAGGTTTTATTGCTGAAGCGAATTCCGAATCAACGTGTTTTGAAAGAGATATATTCGCAGCTTCAGCCCACTGTTTATTTGTCGAGTAAGCCATCATCATATCCTTCTCTTTGCAATGGATGATGCACTTGTCAATTCTCCACACAACGGAAAGCAAATCATTCTCCTTGGGAGGGTACTGTAATCCAATAGGCTGGGTCCATTGAACCAAATCATATGCGAAAGCACCCGCCCAAAATGGACCCGTGATAGGGATTGTATCGAGATGCTGATCAAATCCAATTTGTTCCTTAGGACAAAAATGGCGAAGGATTTCTGAAATCGTGGTTGCACCATATTTTTCCTTTAGAAGCCACGAATGGCCATTCCATTGCTGCAATTCAGCAGTTATTGTTGATGGTTCTGTCAATCTGATATCACCATTCATTGGAGAATGAGGTGTTGCGGATGAAATGACTTCACTCGATGGCTGTCGAATAAGAATCCGAGTTGTACTCGGCCCACAAAGAAGAGAAAAGGTTGCGAGATGACTTTTTGGCCCCGATGAAAGCAACATCATCTCATCAGGGGAACCATACTCGGAAGCACCATCGCCGAGCAACCTCTGTTCCTGTAACGTATTTCGTAACGAAAGAAGAGGCTCCATTCATTCCACCTCAGTCCAAGATGAACCTTCATCTTCGAGACGCGACAATATATTTCTACACAAATCTGTCAAACGTGTTGTCCCATCACCAATTTCTTCCCCATCGATTGATTCAATTGTTGAAGCACCTAGGCCGCTTCCTAGAACAACACATTCAATGCAACGAGCAACCATGCGCTCGTTGAGATTCCCCTTTTGGATAGGAAAACCAGAGGATTGTAGTTCAGGTAAAATCGAATGAAGCGTGATACTATCAACTGCTTGCGGGGAAGCACTGTGCCATACCACACCATCTTCGTCGAGTAAAATTGGCGTGCCTCGATCTCCATCAATAACAGTATATTCATGAACAAATAATGCAATATCTGCTCCTGATTGCTCTGCCTGTTTCTTTGCTTCATGATACACATCCCATGCTCCATGCTTTGTTCCAGCGACTCGCTTTGGCCACATTTTTGCAGCAACAGTTATTGCATCACAGCACTCATTTCTAATAGAAAATCTTCGATTGGAGATATTCCATATCCCCTCAGAAGTGTACTCAATCCTTAGGAGTCCATCTTGAAATTGGGATTTCATACCAACTATTTGATTAAGAACGTTCCTTTCCCAATCACTTGGTAACTCGATTCTAAGATTCTTAGCGTGTTCTTGGAGACGATCTGAATGCTGACTGAATAGAAACAATCCTCGTTTTATTGAATACTGCAGTGTAGTAAAAACAGCGGAACGTGGGGGTTGCCGCATGCTGCTCACACCAGTACCTATCGTTCCTATGACTTGAGCATCACGGTATCAAAGAAGATCGTCTAGGAAAGATGTATCAATACCTGGGTTGGATGAATTCTGCTTGGTACCAATGTCCAAATCATTGAGTATACTATTGTCAACTGGAGTTCGGACAGGATTCATGACCGGCCTTGGAGCGACGTATTCCTGTCGTTCGAGTGGTGGATTTTGAATTCGGTCTGCAGCTTGGAAAAGGGAGCCAGTATCTACTGGAGGCGGCGGCGGTACACTTGTTTCTGGAGGTGAATTCCACGCATCATCATCACCAAGTCCCCAAGTAGCGGTTTGGATTTCCCACTGCTTGTCCTTTTGCGATTTTCTTCCGCGACCACGTACAATCGCTATGAGCAAGATCAGCGAGACAAATACCAGGCCTGCGGCAAGTAGGTTCGGTGTTGTTAGAAGAGACTGGAAGTCAGCCCCCTCCTTTGAATCATCAGTATCAACAACTCTATTTTCAACCGCATTAATCATCAAAGCATCAACGGACTGACGAATCTGATTGTCATCAAATGTTGTGACAGAGACATACCATGCTGATTTGTTATCGAGTTCAGCAAAGACAGTGGAGGAGATTACGAATGAGTTCGCGGTTAGTGTATCTCCTACGAATGTTGCATCTGAGATGTCCATGAAATCTTTATCAGAAATATGGATTTGATAACCTTCTACGCCGAAATCATTTGTGTGATTCCATGTCACTAGGATATCGGTTTCTGCAACCCACGCCAAGGTAATCCCATCAATTGCTGGAAGATAATTGCCAGGATCTGTAATTCCATCGTCAACTGATTGTGAAGAAACAACGGTCAAATCAGTCTTGTGGGCGTTGGCCGAAGAATCAACGGCTACAACAGCAACCCATGTTTGCTGTCCTGCAAGTACCGGAAGGTCACCTGCAATTATGGTTAGAATAATTGGGAAAGTTGGAATTCTGTCAAGAGTCATGATCGGTGCGTTTGGACCATCAGAACCTACGCCAACACTTGTGAAAGACCACGAAGCGGCATAAACCTCGTATTGATAGATATCACTCGCAGTTGAAAGTCCGAATTCAAGATCAAGGGCTGATCCATCGTCCATAGGGCGGTCGCTGAGTGAGATGTTATCAAGACGCGGAGGGGGAGTCGTGTCCTCTAAATTGTTAATCGGAACAACACTTGCTGATAACAATGAATCTACGTAGACGTTTCCTTGTAAATCATGAACAGTTACTGTTACAAAGAGTTCAATTCCTGGTTGAATCAATTGCGGAGAATCGGAAGATGAGAACTCATCAGTTTGTGAAGCATCTCCATACAGCGCAGTATTCAGAGTTAATTCGATTGGATTCTTATCCACGTCAATCCATTGCTTATCGATTGAGATGCATCCACAGGTCGCAGGGTCATCGCCATATGCATTCCAGAGGTATGAGATATCATCAACTGGCTTGTCTGCGGCCCACACAGTGTAATGACTGAAATCATCAGCAGAAGAGATGGACCAAACAACATCGATTGCAGTACCGTCATCATTCGGATGATCGAAGGCTTGGATATTTTCAATTCGAGAAGGAGGCATAGAAGCCCCGTCTGAATTATCAAGCGGTGTTGCCTGAACAATGTTTACATCGTTTAATTCTGCATTTAACCACGTGTCATATGCAACTACGCCGATGTAGTATTCAAGGCCATTTGTCAATGGTAAATCGTCTAACTGAGAAACAATTGTTGAGTTTTCTTGGCAAGAATTTACCACGGTTGCGGCTGAAAATCCAGCGACTGAGGTGGGTGTTGTTACAAACACAACTCCAGTGATCATGTAAATCGTGTAGAAGGCACAGTCATCGGCATTGCTTGGATCCCAACCGACAGTAATTCTTCCACCCTCATCTTCTGGCGTATCTATTGCCCAGACATTTTCTAATTTTGCAGGAGGTTGGCCGTCGTCTATGCCACCAGTTGGTACAACAGGGCCAATAATCGTCGCATTCATGATGTCTTCTTGCCCACTCGTATCAACACATGTGAATCCGAGCCAATACGGTTTTCCAGCATCAAGATTTAGGATGGTAAGATTTCCTTCAGTAGGCTGGATAGAGTAAGCAACAGACAATCCGAGAATATCGTTCATTGGTTGCGTAGATGTGTAAATACGGGTTTCGAGAATATCGAGTGCTGAACAACGTGCCCATTCAGTCTCTAAATCGCCTTCTACGCCACCGTCAAGTGGTTGAGCAGAAGCCCACTCAGGCGGGGTTGGCACCTCATTACTGGTTGTAACCGGCCCTACAACTTGGCTTGGCAATCCAAAGCGTCCGTTATCGTATTCAACGACGACGAGGGCATAATATTCGACACCATCAACGAGAGGCACACCGTTGGCCGTTGTAACATCGGCCTTAAGTCGGCTATGAAGTGATTCTGTCTTATCGATTATTCTTCCAGCAAGATCAATATCGGTTGGTAAGGATCCCCACGGCCCTTCGTTAACATAGACGAGGTATCGGTTGAAATCTGGGTCGTGAACAAGTGACCACTCGACGGTTAATGCTCCACCACCATCATCAGGTCTGTCATACATATCTGCAATCTCAACAGGCGTATCTTTCCTTACCCAATCATAGACAAGTCGAACCTCAATGGTTCCGTTGCTAGGTGCAATGAGTTTGAGTGGAACAATACGAGTTCCATTGATTAATTGGCCATTATTAATGGCTAATTGAAGGCTGTTTTCAACCCCAGTTGTATTGTCAAGTTCCAGTACAGCATCGTATCTAAGTTGACTGGATTGTGCCCACACAGCTGCATTTGAGACAGGAGATGTCATTACCAGAGGTACCGTTTGGAACAAGAGTCCGTGCACACCTTCTGCGCCCACAGAACTGTTCAGAGTTACAGGGTTGTTCTCAGTAACAAGGTTAATTTGAAGTCCAGGATGGGTCAAATTAGTGATTTCCATATACTGTGAATTAAATCCAATGTTAAGTGGATTAGCATATCGCACACTAGTCGTTTCCATTTCGTTAAACGCAGTAGCAGGAGTCCATCCCCTAAGACCATCATCTGAGGTTGTTAGCCAAAATCCATTCGCACCGACTGCAATATTTGTTGGATTTTGTACGATTGCTGATTTAAGCATTGAATGTGTACTTGTTTGGGCTTCAAGTATTGCCATTCCAGAAGCACCCATAACCATCAAGTGCGTCCCATCGCTGTCCATTCGATAAATTGGCCAATTAGATCCGAGTTCGAAACTAGCAAGGCCATCTTCGAATTCTCCAGTCAGTCCATCGTAGTGAACCAATGGCCCAACATCGGTTGCGATATGAAGGCCACCGTAATCTGAGGCGACTG
>DAKQ01000012.1:5357-7079 GCA_002496635.1 Euryarchaeota archaeon UBA82
ATTTGAGAGATCAACGACAGTAAGGCCAGGCCTTTCACTTCCTGCACCATCATGTCCGAGAATCAACCATGTTCCCGATTGACTGGTTGTGTAGGTTTCAATAGACCATACAGAATTTCCTAACAAACCATCAGCAGTTGTCATCGTGTTCATTGCGCCTGTCGTTGGAATATATTGTGTAAGTCCACTTGGGCTTGCGACGTAGAGTACGTTTGAGATATATCGAATGTCTTCAATATTTGACGTGGGCAGGCCATCTGATGTTGTCAATGGATTGTCCCAGTCATTCGTGGTTAGATTCCAACGACCAATTCCGTTCTGTGTTGCGATGTAGACATGAGAATTGGAAAAGGTGAATCCTTGAATGTTGTCTGAAGGAAGTCCCGAAAGAAGTTGGCCACTGGTAAATTGTTGAGTTGTAACATCGAATACCTGAACGCCTGCAGCAGTAGATGATGTGCCAAGTAATCCAATGAAGAGTGTTGATACACCACCCGATTGGTAAAGTCCAACCCCATCCTGACTGTTATGTACTGCACCATTCTTGCGTTGCAGTATGTTTGTGGTTGTATTGAGAGTATACATCCCGCCATTTTCAGTGGTGATGTAAATCATCGTTCCTTCCATCAACATGGAGTTCACCTGATTATTGAATGACAGAGACCAACCTTCATTCCAGTCAATACCTCCACTGGAGTTGAATATACCTTGTAGAATGCCTCCGGATCCTGCTCCAGGGCTATTGCCGTTTATGGTGACAGAATAGGTCGAGACCCAGATTCGAGAACCGTCGCTGACCATTGCTTCGATGTTCCCACTAACCAAAGCAGGTAACTCAAATTCAGTATTCAAACCGGTCGAACTGAGCCGGTCAACATGAGAGTAGCCGCTCGCTCCTCCAGCTTGTCCAATGAGCCATTCATTTCCACTGTATTTGATTGATGTAACTGCAGTTCCTACAGACTGCACACTCGCTTGACCAGTAATTGCGCCAAGTGTTGAAATGGCTGCAAAGCCCCCGTTGTCATCGTAACCGATCAGTAATTTTCCATTTGCATAACTGAATGCATCAAGCCAGATAGGGTCTGTCGGAATTCCATTTCCATTGGATGTTATTTCTGCAATCCATGCAGATTGTGTAGTATCATACTTTGAAATCGGTAGGTTATCATCATCGTAGCCAACATATAGAGTATCGGATGGATCGCAAGCAACTGCAGCTACTCGCCCGCTCTTGAGAACAGAGGTGGTAAATGAGCCAACAGCAGTTGTGTTTGCAAGATCGATGTATGTAACTCCACCGTTGTTATTGAACAGTCCGACATACAAGTAAGATCCACATTCATTCATCGAAATCGGATATCCGTTTGGAATTCCGTTTTGTCCAGTGGTATAGGTTGTCCAAGTACCCGATGCATCGAGTTGCCCGATTGTACCTCTTTGGAATGAACCCCATCCTGCAAAGCTTGCTGAACCGACCATCAAGGTACTTCCATTCGTCCAAAGCTCACCAATCCAGTCTCCCATTGCATTCGGCAAGCCGCTACCTGGCGTCCATGCTGTTTCCCATTGGAATGAAGACTCATTGAATCGTTCAACACCATCTTCAGTGGCAAACAGAATCAAACCATCATATTCGATAATTTCTCGAATTGGGAATGAAAGCGAATCCCAAGAACCGAGTTTTGTTCCACTCGGGCTGTAGACTTCAAGACCTATTTC
>DAKQ01000012.1:7459-18189 GCA_002496635.1 Euryarchaeota archaeon UBA82
CCCTCGGGTAAAACGGAAGTATTCCATGTTTGAGATACTAAGTCGTATTGAGCGATTCCTCCGCTCCCTTCCTGATTCCACCATTGTCCAGATACCACGCTTGCAAGAAGCGTGTCTCCAACGATGGTCATCCCGACAACATCACCGCCATTTTCGCTGACTTCTTGGCCAGCATCAAGTGGTGTTATTGCAGTAAAATTACCAACGTCAATGCCGTAAATACTGTCGCTGGATACGCCTTGATGATAGTACATGGTGTATCCATACATTGTCAAATCGTATGGATCGCCGTTACCAACATACAGGCTGTTTGAAACCTCAATATCATACACTTCAGTACTTGTTGTTGTATTGATTAATTGGAAACCATCTTCTCCGCCAATCCAAATCAGGCCAGATCGAATGTCTTCAATCATGCCAGTGACGTATTCGTTTCCATCATCAAGAACGTTATCCTCAGTCCAAGTTGTCAGCCATTGACTGTTTGAAATGTCCCATCGTGCTACACCGACCCCATTGAGTCCGATGTATGCAATATCATCGATGATTTCTACAATTGCATTATCGGTTTGTGACCCAGCATCCCATTCTCCAACAACGCTGAAGGATGACTTTTCGATGAGGCCTACGCCAGAGAAAGTTCCACCAAAGACAGTTGTACTGTTGGCACCAACCACATATGTCGCCCAATTTGGCATACCATCGTAGACATTGAGACAGTCATCGATATTCCCAGACAGATCATACTTGCATACGCCGATGTTTGTACCAGACCACATCGTATTTCCATCAAGAACATAATCGAAGTGCTGGGAAGGACGCTTTGTCCAATCACTGCGAGGCCCAATTGTTGTTTCACTGACGGAGAAACCATCCCAGATATATCCTGCAATATTTGTTCCAATCCACAAATCGTTACCACTTGCTTCGAGAGCATAGATAGTGTTTGTTTGCATGTTCGTCGTATCTGAATTAAGCGGAGTCAATATTTCTCCTGTCAGGATATTCTTTCGAGCAACACCGTATCCAGATAAGCCCATGTGAACAACATCTCCTACAACTGCTACAGGAGCATTATCGACGCCATTAATTCCAGTTGACCCCCATGATGCAAGGAATGTATCGTTAATGATATCATATCGGAGTAATCCCTCAGTACTCCCTACATAGCATATATCTGCATAGATTGCAAGTTGCCCAGTTAGACTAATGTCAGACTTCAGGAGTGTTGCAGAGCCTATGGCTGTTGCATCAGCATCTATTCGGTGAACTCCATTGGGTTGAACAACGATGATGTTGCATCCAGTTGAATCTCCACAATCGCCTATGGCTGTAATATCGATAACGAAATTGTCGGAAGCATCTGGGGAAGATGTGGAAGAACTAGGTGGGACATTTGCTCGGATAGTACCGTTCTCGATGAGGAAAACCCCATCATCAACAGTTCCAGCAAGTATTGTATCTCCTGCTAGAGCAAGGGCAGTAATCCTATCACCCAAGTCAATAGAGGTGAGCCAAAGTGAGTTTGCGATATCGAATCGATCGAGTTGTTCTGAAGTGTATCCAGCAACGTAGAGAATCCCATCATGTTCGACTGCATCACTCATTTCAGGCCCAGATGGACCACTTGCGATGACAATTTCTCGCTGTATTGTGCTTTGCATAGTGGCATCGATGAGAACAAGGCGGCTGCCGTCGGTCATAGCATGCATCATCGAAGATGGAGCACGGGCACCGCCCGGCGCCCACGGTATCATCATGTTGACCGATGTTTCTGTTAGGTTCATCTGACCTAAATCGATTGAGGAGCCGAAAACTCCAGTTGAGAGATCGTAGCGATGGAGTTGATCTCCACTCATGATATGGAGTGTGTCTTGATATGCTTGTGCTCCGGAAACGGTATTCGATGTTAACCAGTTAGCATCATTCCATGTTGCAAGCCAGAAACCGGAATTCCAGTTATATCGAGCTAGGCCATTGTCTTGGGAAGAGAAAAGTAATTGGTTTCCAGCAGTTGTTATTTCTGTAATTGTGTCACTATGGAGGACGTTTCCAGAGTTCCAAGAGGATAACGCTTGATTTGCCGACAAGTCATAACGCTCAACGCCGTAATCAGTTGCTGCGTAGAAGATGCCGTTTTCTTCATGAAGATCGTTAACATTGTCTATTATTCCAGTCGAAAAGAGGAGGCTCCAGCTAGAAGATGCAGAATTAAATTGATAATAATCTCCTCCGCCGTCTGTCGCGTATATACCAGAATTGAGGACTTCAAATGCTGCGATTTCTCCTCCTGGTAGAGAAGGTAAACCTGGCTCTATAGTACCATTAAGTCCTGAAATCATCCTAAAATCGGATGGCTCTTGAAAGGCGACATGAATATTCCCGTTCGGTCCGATGGCTATGTCAGAAATGGCTCCTAGCGCAGAATCTGGCTCGATTTCGGTCAAATCATAAAAATCGATGATAGCGGGGTCATTTGCAGCATCGAAGACGATAATTGTGTCGCCAGTTACGAGGTAAAGTTGACCATCAACTGGATGTTGAGCATACGATGTGATTGGGATTGTTATCGGAGTAAAGGAAGTTACTGGGTCAACCGGAGCAAGGGCTTCGAAAGCAAGTTCTGTGATTGTCGCATCGGAAGGCAACGTCCATCCTGCCCCACTTGCGCTGTTTGGAGAGAGACGATCGGAATATGGATTAGCCCCATCGAAAGAGTCCGAAGCACCGAGTATGCCCAACCCTCTCCAATCGAAGAGATTGACACCAATGTCGTTGGCTACGAGAAGCGGTTGATCGATCATCAATCCATTAGATCCATTCACATGGATTTGAAGCGAAGCGTTGGAAATCTCGGCCCCTGGAGCGAACTCAAGTGTCCAATCAGCGGTCGCTTGACTGCTGAGTATTGGGTCTGCGCCAATTGTGGCGTTGAGTTGAACCCAACCCGTATCATTGCTGCCAGAAAGGGGCCAAGAAATGACATCTCCAGTTTCATGAGCAGAGGCTATTGGAACAGTAGTGAGGGCAAGAGACCATGATGAAATCAGCATTAATGCTGTTAGAAACATTGCCCGTCGCGAACGAGATTGTTCAGTATAGGCTTCGCTCATGAATACTAATGCGTTCTTTTCACTATTTGAATGCGGTGTCTAATTGATAGAACAAAACGTCACTCCAAATCAGAGAGTTCGCCGTCTTTTTGTACCTGAAGTAAACGAATAGTGGATGTCCTGCCACTGATTGCTTGAGGGGATCCTGAAATAGCAACAATTTTTTCATCAGGTTTGATTTTTTTCTGTTCATATAATAATCGAACAGCTTCTGCAACCGTCGATCGGGCTCTCGTTTTTTCTTCAACCAGCAACCCTTCAACACCAGGCAAGATGGTTGTTCTACGAGCTGCCCGTATTCGATTTGTCATAGCGTAAATGGGGATTCTTGGACGATGCGCAGCCATCAGCCGAGCTGCGTTACCATGTTCCGTTGCGACGATCAAGTGGTTTACATTTGTCTGTCGAGCAATGTCCACTGCTGCGCCTGCGATGACACGTGTTGAAACATAAGCTGCTAATGCAGGAGGTTCGGGTAGATCTGCTGTTGAGGCATCAACGGTTTCAGCAATTCTTGCCATTGTTTCTACGGCCTTAACAGGATGCTGACCTCCAGCAGTTTCCCCGGAGAGCATAACTGCACTAACATGCTGTCGAATAGCCGTTGCAACATCAGTCACCTCTGCGCGTGTTGGACGTGCATGATTGACCATACTCTCGAGCATTTGGGTTGCGACAACGACAGGGGTCCCTCTTTCAAGGCACGCAGAGACGATTCTTTCTTGAGCCGCAGGAACTTCCTCGAGCGGTATTTCAACACCCAAATCTCCTCTTGCAACCATAACAACGTCTGCTGCTTCAACGATTGCATTCAGATCCTTCAGAGCCGCAGGATGTTCAATTTTCGCAACAATCCACGTATGTACGCCAGCCTGCTTGATACGTTCACGCGCAGGTTCTAAATCACCTGCACTTCGGACATATGATACTGCAACAAAATCTACATTTTGGGAGAGTGCATGCTCAAGACAATCAAGGTCATGAGGCCCGACTGCAGGAAGTTTAACCAATGTTCTTGGAACGTTTATTCCCTTTCGTTCTGTTAAGATTCCACCGTCTTCAACTCGACATCGTACAACTTCGCCGATATGTTCAGGCGCTGATAGAACCTCTAATCGAATCAGACCATCGGATAGGAGAACAGGATCTCCAACCCGTAAATCCTTGGACAATCCGTCCCATTCAACAGGTAATGTTTTGACCGGTTCGCCAAGAATTGTGTTCGCTTGTGCGGGCAATCCATCTGGGACTCCACAATGAAGGTCGATGAGTTCACCCCTTTCTAGAATGACTTCTCCTTCAAAGGTCCCAAGGCGTAGTTTAGGGCCAGGAAGATCGGCTAACAATCCAACATATTTTCCAGTCTCTTCTTCTGCAGAACGGATGTTCTGTATTGTCTTCTCTTTACCGCTGAAATCACCATGAGAATAGTTGAGGCGAGTAATGTCCATACCTCCTTCAATCATCTGTTTTAATGTCTCAACGTTATCGCTTGCTGGGCCAATCGTCGCAATGATTCTCGAACGCATGTCCTCTCCTCATGCCTCAACAAGAGGAACCAACCCATAGTCCTTACATCAACGGTACATCAAAACGAGTGATAGAAACTCTCCTTCTGGGCCAATCAAGGAACAATGCTCAAACCATTGATGCTACCAAGAGAGGTTTAGGGGATAAAAGCGTGAAGAAAAAGAGAGATGAAATTCTTCGTCGTGAAACACTTGAATATCACGAGAAAGAACCGCGTGGAAAAATCAAGGTCGTACCAACAAAACCTCATGCTACAGCGCATGAACTTTCACTCGCGTATTCTCCTGGAGTAGCCTTCCCCTGTCTTGAAATCGCTGAAAGGCCAGAAGACGCATATCGTTATACTTCAAAAGGAAATTTGGTCGCTGTTATTTCAAACGGAACAGCTGTATTGGGCCTTGGAAATATTGGTGCCCTGGCAAGTAAACCCGTCATGGAAGGAAAAGGCCTTCTTCTGAAAACATTCGCAGATATTGATGTGTTCGATATCGAGGTCGATACGACCGACCCAGAAGAGTTCATTTCGACAGTTGTCAACATTTCGAAAACATTCGGAGGTATCAATTTAGAAGATATCAAAGCCCCAGAATGTTTCGAAATTGAACGAAGAATAGCAGAAGCAACAGACATTCCCGTCATGCATGACGATCAACACGGAACTGCTATTATTTCTGGCGCTGCATTACTCAATGCAACAGAACTGCAGGAAAAGAAATTAGACACAATCAACGTTGTCGTTCTTGGTGCAGGTGCTTCAGCATTTGCTTGCGCGGAGCATTATGTTGCCCTAGGAGTAAAACGTTCGAACATTAAGATGGTTGATTCTCAAGGAATCATCACGACAAATCGTCTCAATAAAGGAGAACTTAATGAGTACAAGGCAAAATTTGCTATCGACTGCCCAGATGGTGCTCTTGCAGATGCAATGACTGGTGCCGATGTCCTTCTTGGCCTTTCCAAAGGCGGGCTTGTATCAAAGGAAATGATTGCTTCAATGTCGGCAAAGCCGATCATTTTTGCACTTGCAAACCCAACTCCTGAAATTCTTCCAGAAGAAATCCTCGAAGTTCGTACAGATGCTATCGTTGCCACTGGTCGTTCAGATTATGCGAACCAAGTGAATAATGTCCTTGGTTTCCCTTACATTTTCCGAGGTGCTCTTGATGTACGTGCGAGAGATATCACCCAGAACATGAAAATGGCAGCAACACGCGCTCTTGCTGCATTAGCAAAAGAACCCGTCCCAGACTACATTTCAACCGCTTATGACGGTGCTACGATGGAGTATGGTCCTGAATACATAATTCCGAAACCCTTCGATCGACGTGTCTTGATTTGGGAGGCTTCTGCAGTGGCACAGGCTGCTGTCGATGAAGGAATTACTTCTGTAACAAAAGAGGAGTTTTCGCTCCAAGCTTACAGAGAATCGCTCGAAGCACGATTGGGAATGACCTACTCGATTATGCGTAGTGTCATCAATCAGGTGCGTCGAAGAAATAAGCGGATCGTCTTCCCAGAAGGCGATAATGAGAAAGTCATACGCGCTGCTGCTCAACTGGTGGAGCAAAAAATATGCAAACCAATTCTACTAGGTCCAAAGGATCGAATTGCCCGAATGATGGAGGAAATGCATTTCGACTTCGAATACGAAGTCTATGATCCTCGAACCGATGAACGAAGAAAAGGAATCTATGCGGATAAATTGTTCAAGTTAAGAGAGCGGAAAGGCGTCACGAGAGTCGATGCTGCCCGTCTTCTCAAGAGCCGACCATACTTTGCAAGCCAAATGGTTGAATCAGGGGATGCTGATGGATTCGTTGGAGGCGTTAGCAGAAATTACAGCGATGTGTTGCGCCCGGTCTTGGAAGCGATAGGTCCTTCAGACGATGCTCATTGTCTGATTGGATGTTACATGGTGACCATCAAAGGTCGGCTTCTCTTCCTTGCGGATGCAACTGTGAACGTCTATCCTGATAGTCGTACATTGGCAGAAATTGCTGTTCAAACAGCGAAGGTTGCAAGAAGATTTGGCGTAAGTCCAAAGGTTGCCATGCTCTCTTTCTCAAATTTCGGTAGCACTCGTGCTCAGCGTAGCGATCGAATCGAAGAGGCTGTTGAAATGGCGAGAATTCTTGATCCGACTCTTGTAATTGATGGGCCAATGCAAGCAGATACTGCTCTTGATCCGACTGTTCAGCAAGAATACCCATTCATGGAATTTACTGGGCCAGCGAATATTCTGGTTCTTCCGAATCTTGCCTCAGCCAATATTGTCTACAAGATGCTTGAACAACTTGCCGATGCTGAAATGACAGGGCCGATTCTTGAAGGAATGAAAAATCCAGTCCAACTTGTCGCTCGTCAAGATGGCGTCCGACACATCGTTAACATGACTGCAATTTGCGTTGCTGATGCTATGCGTAAGGATTCTTACTGGGAAACATTGGCAAACGAGTCTTCTGATTCTTGAACGACTCCTTCTTCATAGGAAATTGTAGGCCTTCTTGGCCTCCAAATAGCTCCTGTTACGAATCCAGCAACAAGTCCTCCAAACAGAAGGTTCGGCCACCCATCGATTGCGTATGTGTCGAAACCTCGCAGGATGGGAATCAGAAATGACGGGACGATTCCGAGTAATGTCGTCCATAAGAGTTCAGTTCGGAAATTGCCCCAGGAATCTGCGGATTTGGGAACTCTTCTCGCTGGTGAATCTCGAATTGGTGAAATCACGAATCGAACTACTGTATTGGTGAGTGAACGATCAACTGGAATATTTGAGGTTGCAAAAACACCCTTCCGTTTGGGATGCATTTCTACAGCTAATCGGTGATATTGTAACGGGCCAGTGGTTTCGATTGGACGAATTCGCCCGTCCATCATTGCACCCCGGTGATTTGCAGCAGCGGCATCCCCTAGTATTTCGACGACTCCAGGGGCAAGATGTATCTCATTCTGTGCATGATGCCATTCTGGATAAGAAGGGGGTCTAATTTCCCACTCTCCAGACAAAGATTCGAAATCGAATTGCTCTTCAATTTGTTTTCTTATGGCTTCTATTTCACTTCCAATAAGGCCAACCATCGGCTCTGTAGAATCTTCAATGTCATCATCTTCTCCAAGCAGATCAGCAACTTGTCTTCTTGTTATAGGCTCTTCGAGAATGTAATATTCAGGTAATTGAACCTCGTATCTCGGTCTTTGACTTGCATAAATCCAACCCCCTTTGTCACTTCCCAAGAAGGAACTACCGTGCGAGATACGTTTGAATTCAAGTTCATTCACTGAGATTGAATCCAAATTATCACCTCAGTTGAGATGTTGTTCCATCTTACGATACCAGGCCATTCCGTTTTCATGCTCTTTCAAAAGTCTAAATTGTTTGAATGGTGAAACTGAGCGCATGTAGCCGAATGCAGCAAAATCTACGAGATCAGGAAGTTCTCCTCCAAAGAAATCTTTTCCTTCAAATGAATCAGTGTATTCTGTTAGGAGATCGTGCCATAATTTCTTTGGTGTCCGCCCATCTTTCTTCACTCGTTTTCGTGCGATGATGCCCCACATGATGGGAAATCCTGCCCATGCATAGAGGCGTCGGGAAAAGAACCCAAATTTCTCAAGTTTTGAAACTCGACGTGTTGTACTAAGCGCAGATCCTAAGGAGCCATAGAGAATGGGAATTGTAGCACTTTTCCATGCATTATCGATATGACTTAGCATGTTATCGAAACGTTCTGTTCCCTTTTCTTTGGATAGTTTACCTTGGTTGTATTTGTTATCGATATGTGACATAATTGGGGTGGAGTCAACAACGACAGTCCCTTCAGTATCAGTAAATACGGGGACTTTGTTCCATCCGTCAGTAAAGGCAAGCTCCTTCTTTGTCTTCATGGCATTGACTTGAATTTCCTCAACGTCCATTCCAAGGTGCTCAATTATTCCTCGGACTTTCCAAGAGAATGGGCATGTTTGCAATAGGTGTAGCGTGGCCTTGCTCATGGATAGGCGACAGGAGGGTCCTTCTTCAAACCTCGTTAATCTCTTGCTCAGGCCGCCATCCTGGCTTCCAGAAATCATCATTGTCAAGCCATGAAATCCATTCATCATCCGAACAAGATAGGAGTCGGAAAGCCCGACTTTCCAACCCTTCCCGATTGTATTGAGGAAGGATTCCTTCTGAAAATGCCTGATGCCAATCAACCTGCATCTGCCGAATCTGTCGGCGGGCTGCTTCAGGGTTATCAAAATTCATTTCACAAATATCCCGTAATTCTGCCAACCAAGTTCTCGTATCTTTCCTTAAGGGATCATTGATGATTTGTCTTTTCTGGTTCGATTTCTTCCCAAAAGGCCACCATCTCATAACGATTCCAAATCGGCGTTTGTTTTCATCTTTCGTACGAATATGAAAAAAGAACCATCTTCTCGCAGAGTTATGGGCCGAATCAACATTCATCTCCATGGGAAACTTAAGGATAAGGCCATAGCGAGTATTGCTGAAATGTATCAAAAACGACTCTTAAGTGCAGGGGTTAAGACGCATATACACAACGATTCGCTCGAAGCTTACCTTGCTAAATTAAAGGCCAAAAAAGGTCGTCTAATCCTCCTTGATGAACGCGGAGATTCATTCGAGTCAACTCAATTCGCTGCAAAAATAAAAGAATGGAAAATCGGAAGTGAGGATATACATTTTGCAATCGGTCCCGCTGAAGGATGGGATGGTAAAGAGCCAATGCTGCAACGAATTTCCCTCTCTTCGTTTACATTTACTCATGAGATGGCAGCCATTATTTTGTTCGAACAACTGTATCGTGCCCATGAAATTCTCAAAGGCACGTCGTATCACAAGGACTGAGCGAATCATAAAGAATGCCCGTGGCAACGGCGAACCATGGCGCTCCCATTGACGGATGAATCCAGTCTTCGCTGGGTTCTCATCTGTTTCGAATTCCTCATTGGAATTGCACTACTTTTCAACAGCAAAAATCAACCGTTCCCACAACCCAGCTCTCGCTTTGGTTGGCTTTTGGTAATACTTGCTTTGTTAATTGCAATCGGTCAAGCCGCACCAAACCCAATGGAATCAAATGCCCATTTTGTGATGTTATCCGGTCTGGGCGGTTTCGGACTCGTAGCGGGAGTATACCATCTTGCTCGAACCCAACGCGATGTGTTGGTCGCACCTTACGCAGGATTGTTATTTTGCGTAGGCGTTGTTGGATTGATGGTTGAAACGTGGAGTGATCTCTCAACCGTTGAACAATGGGCGGCATTCATCACACTTGTCATCATCGGCGGCGGTGAAACATGGCTTATTTTCAGAGGCTTACTCATTGGAAAATTACCTCTTGCTTGGTCACAAGCAGGGATGATTGCGCTCATGCAAGGCCGATTAACAGGGCCTCAAGGTGCGATTTCTTGCTTTGAGCGGGGCTGGGATGTAGATGAAGAACATCTCAATCCAATGGCTTATCTTGCACTTCACCGAATCCACCTTTTCCTTGGTAATAGTTCAGATGCAACCGAATGGGAGGAATTACTCCTCCGAGAAGGCGGGGAACGAGCAGTTGCTCGCCCATATATTCAAGCGATTCATGATGCGCTTGTTGCACTCGATGCAGAAGCCGCAAGCATCCTCCCGCTCATTGAGGAGGAATAAGGCCGTAAAATCAGTTATACTACTGGAATCTGGTAAATTTTAAGCATAAAACAGATACTTTTAATATCCCAGAGGTTAATAATATAACATGAGTAAAGTAATTTCAAGTTCTCTTTTATTTTGGATGGTCTCCATATGGATTGCATCGAACTTGTTTTCACAAGCCGTCTACATGGGATTCAATGGCACTCCATACAGCGGTATAGAAATGATACAATCTCTAGGACCGTGGTATTACGTTGTTGTCGGATTTGAGATTCTAGCATGGCTCTTTGTGGGAATACACCTATCGCTCAAGGTAATTCGCAACCTACAAGTCAAGGCCACGCCTCAAACAGCGTCCTAAAACAACCACCTTGCATCTCAAACCTCCGATGAGATTAAGTGGTGCCAATAAAAACATGACCACATGTTCAATCTTGACCGCG
>DAKQ01000012.1:18525-25568 GCA_002496635.1 Euryarchaeota archaeon UBA82
ACCTCTCTTTTCTGGTCAACCCATGTCGTTTGAAGATCTTCTTGAAGAAGAATTACAACTCGATGGTCTAGAAAATATGCATATTCTAACAGTTGAAGAAGTTCGAGAAGGGCTTTCAAAGGTTGAACGAGAACTTGCAACATTACAATCACTCGTTGACGAAGCACACGATATGACTGAGGAAATAGAAATTCTTCTCGAAACATATGCTCCAGAGCATCCACATGTTGTAGAAATGGCTGAGTTATTGGGTGGTTTGGTTGCACTTTGGCAACAAACCGTTGCGAAGATTGAACGACTAGGCGCTCGAGTTGCAGGGTTGGATCCTGGCAGAATCGAATGGTACGGAGTCATTGACAACAAAGTTATGCTATACTCATGGGCAATGGGTGAGCCTGATATTGAATGGTATTATGGAATCGATGAAGGGTATTCTTCCCGAAAACCACTCATAGAAGCATAGTTTCGCATGGTTTAGAGGCGTAACAATGGTTCGAATCGATCGAGTTCATACAGGAGGCGGTGATTCTGGTGAGTCATCGCTGGTTGATGGGTCACGCCGTTCCAAATCCGACGCACGATTTTCAGTTGTTGGAGATTGTGATGAATTAAATTCGCTTCTCGGCGTTGCACGAATGGAATGCGCGCGTGTTCCCATGAGGCACCGCGATGGTGGAGATCGGAAAGGTGCGGGACGCGTTCATTTCATTTGTGATTCAGCACTTTCAAGAGTCCAGCATGAACTGTTTGATCTTGGAGCTGAACTTGCTTGTCCTCCACAAAATCTTCCAGAGTACATGGCTCTCATCAATGAAGATCAATCCGAAGTTTTGGTATCGGATATGGATGCGTGGCTAAGTCAAACAGAACCGCTCACATCATTCATCTTGCCCGCTGGAGGCCCTCCACAAGCAATGCTTCATCATGCTAGAACCGTTGCTCGGCGACTCGAGAGAAACATTGTCGCACTCAGAGATATTGAGGGAGAAGGGTCCGTGCGGCCACTTGCACTTACGTATGTGAACAGGCTTTCAGATTGGCTCTTTGTTCTAAGCCGGTGGATTACTGCAGTCCTTGGAGAAGAGGAAATGTTGTGGCTTCCACTTGGAAAGCGCGGAAAAGAAGATGGTATCGCAGATTCAATTCACAGACAAAATGAGAATGATTCAGAGTTTGATGAAATCTGATTATTGCTTCTTCATATGTTCCCAGGCTTTCCGAACAACCGATGTCGTTTCATCATGTGTTAGTTGAGCAAGAGCTTGTTCCCAATCAAGCCACAAATGGCCTCGATGCTCGTGTGAAATCGTAACCTCGAGTTGATCGGTTTCAGCCAAAAACCAGAACACTTCCTTGTGCATTCGTTTGCCTTTATGCCTGTACGTATAGGCGGTGCGTTCTACGAAATTTTCAACGAATGCTATTTCTGTAATACCGGTTTCTTCTCCTAATTCCCTTCGAACAGTTGCGAGATGATCATCATCGGCCAACTCCACATGTCCTTTTGGTAAATCCCAATGACCTTGCGGATATTGTAGAAGTAGAACTGTGTCAAAGTTGACAAGGACTACACCGCATGAAGTCTCCATGCTTTGTCCTTCGAATCAAATGCTTTGGCCTTTTCGCCATTATATTCCAATACGTTCAAGTCCCGGACACAAAAGGAATTGCCATGACAGGTGTCGATGCGTTCCCCGATATCCATCGAATTGTAGCGGATTCTGATTTGGATGGAATGTGTGCGGCAGCAGTTCTTCTCAAAGCATATCCTGTAGCCGAAGTGGTGTTTGGACATGCAGCAATTCTTCGAGCAGGAATGTTGGACGATGTCATCGATTCAAAAACAGTTACAGTGGATTTACCATTCCATCCTGCAAGCGGGTGGTATCTCGATCATCACCTCACCAACAAGCCAGATGAAATCGAAGAACAAGAATTCACTCAACGTGGAGGAATTGTTCATTGGGAACACACGCCCTCAGCCGCACGTTTAGCGTATGAATTATTCAAACATCAATTTGATTTAACGCATCTTGAAGAAATCATGCCAATGGTTGATGCCTTGGATTCTGGAGGCATAACTCGAGAAGATTTTCTTCAAGATGGGCCAGTTTTACAACTTTCTCGCACCCTTTCATCGACAGATGATGCCTACATGCAACACCTTTTACATCTCTTTTCAACATGTTCTGGACTCTCAGATATCACGAATGATAAAGTGGTCTCGGAACGGATGAAATCAGCACAAGACCAGCGTATTGATGCAGTAAAACTCGTTCAAGAAAAGACAGAAATTGTCGATCGGTTGGCGATATGCAGACTTGATGATTCTGGTATTCGATCCAATGGATATCTGATTACTGCCCATGTTGGTGACAAAGCAGACGCTTGTTGTGTCGTACACGGGTACAGTGACGGAGATTTGTCGACGCCAAGTCGTCCTCCGCTTTCAGCGAGTTTTTATGCAAATTCGTTTATCGAAGGAGGACAAGACCGATACGATTTATCAAAACTAGCAACTGCATTTGACCCCCATGGCGGAGGGCATGCAAATGCTTGCGGTTGTCGAATTCAACCACCTGGCCTCGACTCTAATCTCCGTGATTGGATTCAGATGTGGAACAATCGTGAAACTTTACTTCGAATCAATTGAATTCAAAGTACTTGGAATGTGTAAATGAATCCAAGGAAGGAGTGGAACATGACCAAAATCATGACTAAATCTGCCGCTCTACCGTGCTTCATTCGCTGTTCCGAAAATTTCTCACCATTCTCTTTGTTTGAGGTAGTTTCTCTTCCGTAGCGCACCACAAGCCAAAGAAGGATTAATCCAATCGGCCCAGTATAGCCATGGACACTTTGTGGAAGTAAATCCGAGGTTGGGTCACCTTCTACGATGTATCCTGAAATTGCCCGAGCAATGAATGCGATGAGGGCTAATGAGATCCCCGCCCATAGAATGTATTCTCCATGTTTCTGATGACGTTTTAGGGACTCTTTCCTCTCTTCTCCTTGCAAAGTCATGCCTCGTTTTCTCCAACCGTATTGTCGAACAAGCCAAGTGACGAGAATAACAGCAAGAAGAGGATGAATCAACATAATGATGGTTCTTAGAACAGACATTGTCATCCTCCTCAATACATCCCATGAGTTGCTGTCTTGAATCAGTTTCTCCTCAATTTATCGAAATGATGCCGTCGGTGAGTTGAAAGTCTGTGTCCCAAGCGATAGGGTGGGGGCGCAATGCAAGAAATATATCTCGCGGCTTGTCTTGAAGCAGGATTCAAGACAATCAAATCGCGACGCCTCAGTACTGTGGGCAAATGCCCAGAGTTTACGCTTCTCGAAAAACCTTGGAAAGACTTGGTAAAATTAGCTGTTTTGGAAACAGAACTCCCTGGCCAGGATGAAGAGGGCGAAACCATCACAGCATCTCCACGATTTAGACGTGGTCGTCGTAGAGGTAAGCAACAAGCAACGATTGCAACTCCAGAAGATGTTGCTGCAATGGATACAGAATCCCCGGCACTTCGCTTCGCATTGATTTTGGTAAACAAACTCCTTCATGTCGACCAGTGGTCAGAAGAAGAGAGTGGTGATTTAGAAAAAGAGTTGAGAAATACTTGCCTGAATCAAGGCGTTCACCCAGTTTGGCATGAGATGGCAAAGCGTTGTGATTTGTTTGGACAGTTCTCAGCATGCCCTATTGTTGACATCAAATCGAGTGATGCCAAGGCGGGAGTGGAATTGTCCAACACTTCAATCGATCCATACAACCTTTCTTCCTGCCTAGGAGTTTTCAAATCGGTACCGGAGTCGAGTTTTACCGCTGAAGAATTGGTCGCTATGAAGCGATTAATTAAGCGTCTTTCCTCTGGAAAATGGCCCAAGTCCGATGGAATTCTCATGGATTTAGAAGGTGAACTTTCGCTTATATCTCTCCTGATAGCAATGAATACGAATGAAAGTATTGATCTGATTTTTGAGAGGGTCCATGGCGTGAAAAGTATCCAAACTGACCGGTATCAATTGATTCATAATCTGACACATGGCATTATTGATTGGAATGATAAACTTCTCGTTCAGGACGATGATGAGTTGGGTAATGCGATTTTAGAAGCAGTTTGGATAAATGGGCCGATCAATGAAATGAATCCTTCAACCGAAGAACTTGAAACAGGTCTCTCAATACTTCTTGAAAAACAAGCATTGTCCCAGCGCGTAGGTGCAGTTCGATGGAAGATGCTACAATCATATGTTGCAGAAGGTCGTAACGAAGATGCCTTGGCAGTTATTGATACGATTAATTTAGAGCAAGAATCGGATGCATCAGAACTCCTCCCTCTTTTGGTACAACTTGACAATTCAAGTGCTTACAGTTGGTTGGCTGAGAATATCGAAAACATCGATGAAGGCGGTCTTATCTCCATTGGAAGAGAAGAACAAATCCCTCTTGATATACGTTCGAAATCTCTTGTTCTTCTCAAACAGATGGACGGTGAAGGCTGGCAAGAATCACAGGCGATTTCAGTTCAAGTTTTCTTACAGTCAATGGACTTGGAGAATCTTTCCGATATGCTTCTTGGGAATCCATTAGCAATTTTATCGCATCCATATGAAACACTCCTCATCGCCCATCTTCTCCCTGCATCACATCCTGAAGAGGTTTGGAAGCAAGCAAGATCTGCGAGAAAAGATGCTTTGCAGAACATTCACAGTTCAGAATTACCGCAACTAATGAGCGATGATGAGCACAAACTTCTGCTTCTTCTTGAAGGACGAATTGACAAGGCAGTGAGCGATGTTGAATTGGGTATGTCTCTCGGTAAAAACGGCTTAAAGGCAATGAATCAGATTGTCAAGGCGCTTTCTTCGGGAGGATCGCACTTGGTTGATGAAACACAATTAGGAAATCTCGCAGAAGCCCTTGGCGATGCAGATACGACACCACTTGCACGAGCACTTCTTTCTGCAATCATCTCCAAACTTCGATTGAATAATGCCCGACTTTCATTAGAAAACGGAGAGGATATGGCCGGAGTAATCGGTTTGTTAGAAACAGTTCTGCAACAACAGGATGTGCCATTCACAATTATTGACGGAGTTCGGCAACTAATGTATGAATTTGATCTTGGTATTCAAGGACTGGTTCAATGGTATCAAAGCACTCATCAACGCTCTATCTGGGCACTCCTCTCTCAGGCAACTCTCCAAGCATCCCAAGGAAAGAATTTGAGTGCTGCTCGATTATTCAAGCGAGCTGCCGATTCTAAGAAATTCGATTATGATGAAGAGATTATGTTGTACAGGAAGGCCTTGATTCATCTCGCCTTTGACAGAAAATGGGGCGAGGCCAAGCAACTTCTTTCAGACCATCCAAACCTAAGGGCGGCAATTACTAAGCGATTCCAACTCTATCTCGATGTATCTCATCAAGCCTCAGTTCAGGAGACAGAAAAAGCAACATCAATACTGAAAAATTTTGTTAAAACAACGGAGACAACGACTGAAGAAACGGAAGAAGGAACACGCACTCGAACCCGTACAATTTTCAAAGAAGATGAACTAGACCTGCTTCATTCGTACCCTGATGAACATCCAAAACCACTTCCGAGTGAACCATTTACAGGGAGAATCCTTGCAGCAACGAATGCACTTCAAAGAAATCGAAGAACACAGAGTTCAAAATCATTCGATCGACGATATCGGGACATTATGCAAATGCATTCTCCAGACCCTGTGGAAATTCACACATTGGCCGACCAAGCAAGTGAATCCTCTCCGCTGGATGCTCTGCGGATTTTGGAACGTGCACAATTATCAGGTCGCTTCTCGGACAAAAACAAAGCGTTTGCAAATCTTGAGTTGCTGCTTTTCAGAAGACATCAAACAAGCATCAAAACCTCTGATCGCCGCTACCTGCGTAATCTACCACTCAATCCCCTTGTTTTGGTCGATACAAATATTGTAATTGATGCCCTCTATCAACGCATACAAGAGAAACTCAATCGTTCAAATCATTTTGAAGATTCAACGAATCAACGTTCTCACTTCGCACGATATCTTCTTCATTTGGCACAAAATAATCGGGTTGATTTATGGCTTCCAGAAGTCGTTCGTGGAGAGATTCGAAATATTGCCCGGTCCATGGGAGATGTCAGAAAGCGTTTCGATAATTCCTTCATTGAGTCGGAAACACTGGATTCGACTCTAACTTCAGACATTATCGAGAAAATGGTCGAAGATTTGATTGGTGAATTTTCAACTTGGAATGGTTCAAATGAAGAATTTGAAACAGATTCAAATGAGGATGAATTAGAGAAAGAGATGACGACGTTCTTGATTGAGCACGAAGAAATCTTTGATGAACTCACTCAGATGAAAGAGTTCTATGGCGATGCGGCTCATCGAACTGATTTGAAAGGAAGGAAGATATATCCTGAGAAACCGGATTTAATGATTATGAAGTATGCAGCAGTACTTTCAAACCGTCCAATCGATGATGTGGGTGCAATTATAGTTGCAACTCATGACGGTGATTTCACTGTTGTTGCAAGAGCGTTTGAAGAACGGTTTGGCTTCGGAATTGCCAAGAATAGCCGTACGCTATCTCCTTGGCTTCGCTCTTCGAAATGAGTTGTTTATCTTCACATGTGAGCGATGAGAGCATCGCCAAAGTCCGAGCAAGACATGAGTGTAGCATCATCCATGAGTCGTTCAAAGTCGTAAGTCACCGTCTTTGCACTGATTGCACCTTCCATACCTTTGACAATAAGATCTGCAGCCTCTGCCCATCCCATGTGACGAAGCATCATTTCCGCAGATAGGATAAGGGATCCGGGGTTGACTTTGTTTTGACCAGCATACTTTGGAGCAGTTCCGTGTGTAGCCTCAAAGATTGAGATACCAGTATCGTAGTTGATGTTGGCTCCAGGAGCAATTCCAATGCCTCCGACTTGAGCTGCTAAAGCGTCAGAGATATAATCTCCATTGAGATTCATTGTGGCAAGGACACCGTATTCAGCAGGGCGTGTGATAATTTG
>DAKQ01000093.1:0-3873 GCA_002496635.1 Euryarchaeota archaeon UBA82
AATCAATACACAGGTTCCATTTTCCTCGCTCTTATGTCAACCTTTGAATCCGATTTGGAAGACAATTCCAGTCTTGAGGGAGAATTGTTTGGTCTCTGTGGATATGGTTCAGGAGCCAAGGCGAAAGTCTTCGAAGGTAAGGTAGCGCCAAAATGGCGAGAAGTTGTTGCTCGATGGCAACTCTTTGAACGCCTTGCTGGACGAGTTGCTATTGATGAGATCACCTATGAGAAACTCCACAAAGGGTTGCAAGAAAAGAGCGTTGTCGCCCCACGCGGTGAATTCGCTTTGGTCAATATTAGTGAAGAAGGAAACGATGAAGGTGCTCGAACCTACAAGTGGATTTCTCAATAAGTTTCGTGATTATCAAAAGAAATCAACGTTCTTCTGATAGGCCATCGAGCATTGCTTTAACAATCTCTTCAAGACCAAAACTAGGAGACCAATTCCACTCCTTCTTTGCTACAGATCCATCAATCGAGTCTGGCCATGAATCGGCATAGTTCTGGCGAACATCTGGAACGAAATCGCATTTGAATCCATCCACTTCTTGCGAGATTGCATCGGCCAGTTCTTTAGCGGTAAATGAATGACAATCAATGTTGTATCCAGCTTTTGACGAACCAAGCGTGTCAATCTGCGCATCCATGAGCATTAGGGTTGCTTTGATGGCATCGTCCATGTACAACATAGGCAGTCGTGTATCTGGTCGAACAAAACATTCGTAATATCCATGATTAATTGCAGCGTCAAAAATCTCAACGGCGTAATCGGTTGTCCCTCCACCTGCTGGAGCCTTGTATGAAATAAGCCCAGGATATCGAATTCCGCGAACGTCAATTCCATGTTTATCCCCGTATTCTCTGGCAAGTGACTCACCACTAACCTTCGTTTCCCCATAAACCGTTGTAGGATTCAGATCTGTAATCTGTGGAGCATGTTTTGGAGCATCTGGTCCGAAAACTGCTATCGAAGATGGTGCGAAAACTCGTAGAGAACACTTCTTTGCTGCCTCAAAGACCGATATAGTACCTCCAACGTTTACCTTTCGACAGAGTTCTGGGTTCTTTTCTCCCGTAGCGGAAAGCAATGCTGCTAAGTGATATACAGTCCCTATACCCTCATCGTTGCACAGTTTGATAATCGAATCGGTATCCAAAACATCCAGAGTCACATAGGGTCCCTTGCTCATTGAATTCTGCTTCTCATCACTTCGGATATCAGAAGCGATCACAGAAGAGGTTCCATGTTTATCCCTCAAAGCTTCAACAAGTTCGGTACCAATCTGGCCTAATGCTCCCGTGACCAGAATTTTTCCCCTTGTAGTTCCCGTCATAGTTCATCTCCTTAGCCAATATTGATATGGTATGCGCGACGGCCTAAAAGCCCGTTGATAGTGGTGAAGTACGTAATTGTCAGCGGAGGTGTGCTCAGTGGACTGGGCAAAGGTGTCACTGCAAGTAGCATTGGCGTCCTCTTGAAAAGCGCTGGACTGCGAGTCACTTCTATCAAAATTGATCCATATCTAAACAGCGATGCTGGAACAATGAGCCCGTTTGAACACGGAGAAGTCTTTGTTTTGGATGACGGCGGCGAGGTCGATTTGGATCTCGGCAACTATGAGCGATTCCTCGATCTCAACCTTGCTCGTGACAATAATTTGACCACTGGAAAAATTTACTCAAAAGTCATTGAAGCAGAGCGTCGAGGCGATTATCTTGGCAAGACCGTTCAGGTCATTCCACATGTTACCGATGCAGTGCAAGATTGGATTGAAGATGTTGCAAAACTCTCTGCTGATGGAAGCAACGCCTCTCCTGACGTATGTATTGTCGAATTAGGCGGAACTGTTGGAGATATTGAAAGTGCACCGTATTTGGAAGCATTGCGTCAATTCCAATTCCGTGTTGGTAGAGAAAATGTCACCTTCGTTCACGTTTCACTCGTACCAGTTATGGGACCTGTTGGGGAACAGAAAACAAAACCTACACAACACACCGTCAAAGAATTGATGGGATTAGGAATCACTCCTGATGTTCTTGTTTGTCGTTCAAGCAAGCCTTTGACCCAAGAAACAAGGGACAAACTTGCTGCATTCTGTCATGTTGATTCCAAAGCAGTCTTTTCGACTCACGATGTTCCGAACATCTATCATGTACCGTTGATGCTTGAAGAACAAGGCTTCTGCAATATTCTTGGTATTGATTGCAACAAAACTGAAATTCTTTCCGACTGGAAGAAGATGGCTCACCATCTTGACCAACTTGAAGATGAAGTTCACATCGCAATGGTTGGTAAGTACACAGACCTTTCTGATGCGTACTTATCTGTCATCAAATCGCTTCAGCATGCAGCAATTGCAGTCGATCGGAAATTACGTATCGATTGGATTGAAGCAAGCGACATTGAGGAAAACAAGGATTCTGATGCTTGGTCTCTGCTAAAGAACGCTCATGGCGTCCTTGTTCCAGGTGGCTTTGGCGACCGTGGAATCGAAGGAAAGATTCTAGCAGCACAATACGCTCGAGAAAATAATGTTCCATATCTAGGAATCTGCTTGGGATTGCAAGTTGCAACCATTGAATTCTGTCGAAATGTGTTGGGAATCAGCGATGCAACTTCCACTGAATTTGATCCAGATGCTGCAAACCCTGCAGTCATCTTCATGCCTGAAATCTCCAAGACTCATCTTGGAGGGACAATGCGCCTAGGTTCTCGCCCAACGATCTTCCAAGTTGATGACTGTGTCACACGTCGCCTTTACGGTGGACAGGCACAAGTGGATGAACGACATCGACATCGCTACGAAATCAATCCTGATCTTGTTGAGCAAATTGAACAAGCTGGATTGAAGTTTGTTGGTAAGGATGAGAGTGGATTGCGCTGTGAAATCTTTGAACTCGAGAATCATCCATTCTTTATTGGCGTCCAATACCATCCTGAATTCAAATCAAGACCAGGACGGCCAAGCCCTCCATTCCTTGGATTGCTTCTCGCTTCAAGTGGGCAAGAATTACCTTAAGATTCAAGGATGCGAATGACTCGAGTCGTTCGATAACCCTGTAGTAATTTTATGAAACGACGTTGTTGGTATTCTTCATCGAGTGATGGATCGCCTGTATCGATACGTACACTGGAGAGGCCGAGAAGTTTTGATGGAGTTGCAACCCCAAGGATTGATTCAAACCCAATGGCTCGAAGAACATCTGGAGAAAGTTGTAAGTTACCTCGGCCAATAAGGAAGCCCTGGCCGCCCATTGGAGACAAAAGAAGGATGCGTGGCCCCTCATATCCCTGAAGATGACTCAACAATTGTTGTTCATTCAAATCAGAATAAATTGTTCCTTTGTGTTGAATATCGATTCCTAGGAGTGTTAATTCTACGTTGAGATGCTCTCCCATTCGTCGTAGTGTACCTCCACTACCCCAGATGACCATGAGTTCAGGTTCGTCATCGACCAAGTTCCCGATATGATTTGCTAATCCCTCGATCGTATCCGATTCTGAAGCACGTTCGACTTGTTCTTTTGCTCCTTGCATAAATCGTGGACTGGAAGGCGTCCAAGCCTCCCCATACATACGAACCTTCCATTCACCTTTCTGATAGATTTCTTCATCCAAGTCCATGACTTCGGTAATCGCCACCATCAAATCACCTTGAAGGAAAGCGAGTAAGACTTCTGCGGAGGCTTTTGGAGTGGTTGCAAAGCAGCCAGAATGCATCTTTACTCCGCCAGGAACACCGATTAATGGCGTTTCATTTCCATCAAGTGCATTGACGATATCTCGAGTCGTTCCGTCGCCTCCAGCATAAAGAATCACATCGACTTCAGCTTTGAGAAGATCTTGAACGAGATGAGATGTATCTTGAGC